>DQSN01000224.1 GCA_015663245.1 Leucothrix mucor | reverse complement strand
TTCAATTTCAATGCCTAAGTGACGTTTGATTTGATCACGTTTAAATGAGATTGCATCACGTTGTTGTAAATTGTCATTGGTGCAGGTATCGCTAATAGGAGCAGCACTTCCTCCGCAAATATCAATAATTAGTTGTGTCGCGCGTTCAATAGCCCTGATTTGTAGATCAGGGGAAACGCCACGCTCAAAACGGTGTGATGAATCCGTATGCAGTCCATAGGTTCTTGCTTTTCCCATGATTTTTTCTGGGACAAAGTAAGCACTTTCAAGATAGATATTTTTTGTGTCATCGCTAACAGCAGAGTCTGCGCCACCCATAATGCCAGCAAGGGCAAGGGCTTTGTTGTCATCTGCAATTACAAGTGTGTCAGCACGTAATGTGGCTTCTTTGCCATCTAGTAAGGTGAGTTTTTCACCTTCTTCTGCATTTCTTACTTTAATGCTACCTTCAAGCTTATCAAAATCGAAGCCGTGCATTGGTTGACCAAGTTCAAGCATAACGTAGTTGGTAATATCGACGACAGGACCTAGGCTGCGTATATCTGAGCGACGTAGTTTTTCGATCATCCATAGCGGAGTCGTTGCCTGTGTATTAACATCACGGATAATACGACCTGCGTAGCGTTGGCATAAATCATCAGCAGATATGCTAACAGGGAAGCTGTCATCAATACTGCTTGCAACGGCATCAAAAGTTGCCTCAGTTACGGGGGCTTGCATGATAACGCCAAGCTCTCGTGCGACACCTGCAACAGAGAGTAAATCTGCGCGGTTAGGCGTGCTATCTAAATCGAGTACAACATCATTAAGGTCGAGCGTTTCGCGTAAGTCAGCACCAAGTTCTGCATCAGCTGGGATGTCGAGCAAACCCTCGCCCACATCACCCATGCCCAGTGTTTCTGAGCCGCAGAACATGCCTTGTGATAATACGCCACGTAGTTTGCTTTTTTTGATTTTGAAGGGTTTGCCTTCCTCATCAGGTAGGTTTGCACCGATCATTGCAACAGGGACTTTTTGTTCTAGCTCGATACTTGCATTAGTAACGATTTGTAAAAGCTCATCTGCGCCAACATCCACTTGGCAGACGCGCAATCTATCTGCGTCTGGGTGTTGCTCAATACTTTTGATTTGCCCAACGGCTACATTGGTAAACGCTGAGGCAACAGGATTTACGCCATCCAGCTCTGTACCAGCCATAATTAATTGATGTTCGATTTCTGCGGTTGTTGCATCAAGCTCAACCCATTCGCGTAACCACTTTTCACTGACTTTCATTTTTCTACTCCGTTATGCGAATTGCTTAAGAAAACGTACGTCGTTATCAAATAACTTACGCAGATCATCAATGCCGTAGCGCAACATCGCTAAGCGATCGATACCAAAACCAAAGGCAAAACCTGTGTAGATATCAGGATCAATTCCCACATGGCGGAAGACTTCTGGATTAACCATGCCGCAACCCATTACTTCTATCCAGCCAGTGTGTCTGCAGACTTTACAGCCATCACCATTGCATAAAACGCACTGAATATCGGTTTCTGCAGAAGGTTCTGTGAAGGGGAAGTAGTGAGGGCGAAAACGTGTCTTAAAATTATCATCTTCAAAGAAGGCTTTGAAGAAGGCATCTAAGATTCCTTTTAGATCTGCAAAAGTAACATCTTTATCAACCATTAAGCCTTCTACTTGATGAAACATAGGGCTGTGGGTGACATCTGAGTCACAACGATAAACTCGTCCTGGTGCAATGATACGTAGTGGTGGTTGTTTATTTTCCATTGTGCGTATCTGCACGGGAGATGTGTGCGTGCGCAATAGAGTGCCATCACCAAAATAGAAGGTGTCATGCGAGGCGCGAGAAGGGTGGTGATCAGGAATATTTAGAGCGGTGAAGTTGTGATAATCATCTTCAATTTCAGGACCTTCTTCAACATTAAAGCCAAGTTGCATAAAGATTTCTTGGATGCGTTGAGTGGTGCGTGTAACAGGATGTAAGCTACCTGTGTCCATTTTTCGCCCAGGAAGAGTAATATCAATTTTTTCATCTTGCAGACGGGCATTTAAGACTTCTTCTTGAAGGCTAGCTTTACGAGCATCAATAGCTAATTGGAATGATTGCTTAACACGATTGATTTCTTGTCCTGCTGCACGGCGTTCTTCAGGAGGTAGTTTGCCAAGTTGTTTTAGCTGCCCTGTTAATAGGCCTTTTTTGCCTAAGTAGTGGACGCGTACTTCATCTAATGCGGCTAGGCTGGATGCCGCTGAAAGCTCTTTGTGAGCTTGCTCCATTAGTTCTACCAGTTGTGTCACGGTATATTCTCCATCCTGAATTTTTGAAACCAAGTATCGTATGTACTTATGTTGAGATGCGGTTTATTTTTTCCAACAAAAAAAGGGGAAAGGCATAAGCCTTTCCCCTTTTTTTAAAAGTACAAACAAGTACTTTTATATAATTGATCTATTGGTCAATTAAGCTAGGGCGGCTTTTGCCTTCTCAGCTAATTTTTCAAATGCGTCAATGTCATGTACTGCTAGGTCTGCAAGCATTTTACGATCTACTTCGATCTCTGCTTTGCTTAAGCCATTCATGAAACGGCTGTATGACATATCAAACATTCTTGCGGCTGCATTGATACGTACTATCCATAAGCGACGGAACTGACGTTTCTTCTGGCGACGGTCGCGATATGCATATTGACCTGCTTTGGTTACTGCTTGATTCGCAACACGGTAAACACGGCTTCGTGCTCCGTAATAACCTTTTGCTTTCTTTAATACTTTCTTGTGTTTAGCTCGTGCTGTAACACCACGCTTTACTCTAGCCATTATCTATAATCCTTTTATAATCTGTTTGCAACTATGCGTATGGCAACATACGACGAACCATTGGCGTATCGACTTTCTCGACAACGTCGCCAGCACGTAAATGACGTTTACGCTTGCTACTTTTTTTAGTAAGGATATGACGCAGGTGAGACTGCTTACACTTGAATGTGCCATTAGCACGCTTGCGGAAACGCTTAGCGGCGCCGCGGTTGGTTTTCATCTTAGGCATCTTTAATCTCCATAATCAATGTATCAAAGCATTAGCTTGTTACAATGGGTTGAGTAATCATCCCTTAAGAGTGCCTTCCTTAAAGAGATGCATATATAAAATTTGAGCGCGGATTCTACCGAAAAAATTTAGTCAGTGGAAGCGCTAATTTTAATGAGTCAGATGATTTTTAGGTTTTTTGCTTTTTAACAGGGCCTAAGACCATGATCATTTGACGACCTTCCATTTTAGGAAACTGTTCAACAGAGCCTAACTCTTCCAAGTCTTTCTCAACACGTTTGAGCATTTCCATGCCTAACTCGCGGTGAGCCATTTCACGACCACGAAAACGAATAGTAACCTTGGTCTTATCGCCGTTCTCAAGAAACTCTGTAAGTTTTTTTAGTTTGATATTGTAATCGCCAATATCAGTACCAGGGCGCATTTTAATTTCCTTAAGCTGGGTCTTCTTCTGTTTTTTCTTGGAGGCGCCTTTTTGCTTGCTCGACTCAAATCTGAACTTTCCATAGTCCATAATGCGACAGACAGGCGGCTTTGCATTTGGCACAATTTCAACCAAATCTAGGCTGAGTGATTTTGCTTCGGCTAGAGCGTCTGCAAAAGAAGTTAATCCTTTGTTTTCACCTGTTGCATCAATAAGACGTATTTCAGTCAGATTAATATCATTATTGATACGATTTTTCTTTTGATTACGAGCGATGCCTTGTTTCCTCCAAAGCAAATTATAAAATATAAACAGTTCGATATATCTTTAGCATGCTGATATATCGAGTGTTCTATGGGTTATCCGCGAGCAGAAACTTCACGAGTGATGGTTTCAATTAGCTCAGTAATAGTTACTGTGCCTAGATCATCGCCTGTTCTTGTTCGTACTGCAACCGAATTAGACTCTACTTCTCGATCACCTACTACTAATAAATAAGGAATTCTTTGTAGAGTATGTTCGCGAATCTTAAAGCCTATTTTTTCATTTCTCAAGTCTGATACTGCACGGATTCCTGCTTTTTTCAATCTTTTTACAACATTTTGGACAAAATCAGACTGTTTGTCAGTAATATTCATGACCACAGCTTGCTCAGGTGAGAGCCATAATGGAAAGCGTCCTTCATGGTGTTCTATCAAAATTCCGATAAAGCGTTCAAAAGAGCCAAGAATAGCACGATGTAGCATAACAGGTATTTGACGTGATCCATCTTCGGCAACATATTGCGCATCTAGGCGTTCAGGCATCGAAAAATCTACCTGAATAGTACCTAATTGCCATACACGCCCGATGCAATCTTTGAGTGAAAACTCAATCTTGGGGCCATAAAAAGCACCTTCACCTGGTAGCTCTTCCCATTCTAGTTCTTTTGCATCTAGTGCGTCAGCCAATGCTTTTTCTGCTTTATCCCAGTTTTCGTCACTACCCACGCGATTTTCTGGTCGGGTTGACAGGCGATAAATAACATCATCAAAGCCGAAGTCCTTATAAACATCATGCAAAAAATCAATGAAGTCAGAAACTTCTGGTTGGACTTGCTCTTCAGTGCAGAAAATATGACCATCGTCTTGTACAAAACCACGTACACGCATTAGCCCATGTAGTGCGCCCGACATTTCATTACGGTGGCAAGAGCCAAACTCCGCAAGACGCAACGGTAAGTCACGATAGCTTTTTAAGCCCTGATTGAACACTTGTACATGACAAGGGCAGTTCATGGGTTTTAAAGCAAATTGTCTGCCATCACTTTCTAGGGAGAACATATCATCGCTATATTTAGCCGCATGACCTGAACGCTCCCATAAAGAAAAATCGACCAATGCAGGTGTGTTGATTTCTTGATAGTCACGCAAGCGTTGTTGCTCGCGCATATATTGGGCTATGGCTTGGTAAATAGTCCAACCTTTTGCGTGCCAGAAAATTTGTCCAGGTGCTTCTTCTTGGATGTGGAATAAGTCAAGTTTGCGAGCAATTTTACGGTGATCGCGTTTTTCGGCTTCTTCAATGCGGCGGATATAGGCTTTAAGCTCTTTTTTATTGCCCCACGCTGTACCATAGATACGTTGTAGCATTTCGTTGTTTGAGTCACCGCGCCAATAAGCACCTGCTAACTTGGTAAGTTTAACGGCTGGAATTTTTCCTGTGCTAGGTACGTGAGGTCCACGGCAAAGATCAATGAAGTCCCCTTGGCGATAGAGTGATAAATCTTGGTCGTCTGGGATACTCTCGATGATTTCAGCTTTGTATGTTTCACCCATTTCTTTAAAGAAGGTGATAGCTTCATCGCGCGCCATTACGCTACGTTCGACAGGAATATTCTGTTTAATAATCTCTTGCATGCGTTTTTCTATTGCCGTCACATCCTCAGGTGTGAATGCTCGCTCGTAGGCGAAATCATAGAAAAAGCCATTTTCAATAACAGGGCCAATCGTTACTTGTGCTTCTGGAAAAAGTTGCTTAACTGCCTGCGCCATTAAATGCGCGGATGAATGACGAATAACCTCCAAGCCTTCTTCGCTTGATGTAGTGATTATTTGCAATGAAATGTCAGTTTCAATCATATGGCTAGCATCAAGAACAGCATCGTCTATTTTGCCTGCAATGGTTGCTTTTGCTAAGCCAGGACCAATGTCTGCGGCAACATCAAGAATTGAAACGGGACTGTCAAAAGCGCGCTGGCTTCCATCAGGTAAAGTAATAATTGGCATTATATTTTCTCCAGTGGTGACCCTTACGTCAGGCCACGTGTGTTTATTTGGTTTTTAACAGCGAGCAATAGTAACAACTTATTGAATAAGGTTGTAGTGATAATTAGGGCTTTATCGAGCTAAAAATAATCTTTGTAAGGTCTTTGCATAAAAGTATCGCGAGAGAGAAATAAGCGTAATATCTCCCGAAATTCTTTACTGAAAATGAGGGTAGTAGCAGGCTATTGATCTAATTTTCAGTAAAGAATTTAGGAGAAATTCAAGATATTTTTATCCGTTATATCTTTCTTGCAAAGGTCTCTTTTTAGTGATTTGACGATACCTCTTCCAAAATCACCTTCTGAATAAATCGCGATGAATTATGAACTGGTGCTGTCCTCTCTATTGTTCTGGTACTAGAGTTTTAAGCAACTTGGGTTTATAACAAAATATATACACATCAATAATAGAGAAGAGTATGAGCGATACTGAATATTTGCAGCATATTATTAACGGAAATAAAG
>DQSN01000235.1 GCA_015663245.1 Leucothrix mucor | reverse complement strand
GCTGTAAATGACTATGCTAATTGCACGCTTGCTGATGTTAAAAATGACCTTGATCCTGATGATAATTTCAAACCTGAAATTAAAGTTTTATTGACCACCAATGATTTATCCCCCGATGGTAAGGTTTCCAATGCAAGTTTGCGTATACGTGGTCACTCAAGCCGTAGCGCCCCGCAAAAATCGTTCCGTATTAAGCTTGATAGTAAAAAGAACCTATAGCGCGGAGAGCGTCGTATACAGCTAATTAAGTCGGTCTATGATTTTGCGCGTATCCGCAATGCGCTTAGTTACGAGTTACTCACTAGCATTCCAGCATTACCTTCTTTGCGTACTCAGTTTGTGAATTTATACATTGATGATAATGGCTCATCGACGGATTACGGTTTATTCACGCATGTGGAGCATGTTGGTAAAGAATTTATGGTTAATCGCGGTTGGGATAAAGACTCCGCGGTGTATAAAGCCGAGGATTTTTTATATGAACTAGCGCCTGAGCTAGCTTTAGATGAAAAAGGAAAGCCTGTTGATGAGAATAGTTTTGAGAAAATATTAGAGATTAAACGCGGTAAGGATCATACAAAATTAAGAGAGATGCTGGCGGCATTAAATAATCCTAATATTGATTTTAATACTCAGTTTATGGGCAAGTATTTTCATTTAGAAAATTACCTTTCATGGTTGTCGTTTAATATTTTGATCAATAATGCCGATACTGTTGATCAAAATTATTATCTTTATAATCCTAAAGGCAAGGATGTTTTCTACTTGATGTCGTGGGATAACGATTACGCATGGGGAGCTAATATTGACGACCCCAAAAGCAACCCTGAGCTACAGCCACGCTGGTGGTATTCTGCTGCAAATTGGTGGGATGTTAAGTTGCATCGACGTTTCTTACAGCAAGAAGGTAACTTAGCGTTGCTTAAAACAGCCGTCACTGAAATGCGTAATAAGTACCTGACTTCTGCGAAAATTGAGGCTATTACGGATAAGTATTATCCTGTTGTTTTTCCTCTTGCTACGCGTAATCCAGATTTGAAAGGTTTGTATGTCGAGGGTGATACAACTGCGGAAAAACAAGCGGACTACACCAAACTATTTAATCGTCTTAAAAATAATGTTGAGCAAAATTATAGCCTCTTTATGAAGTATGCTGATGATCCAATGACTTTCTATCTTGATGAGGATATTAAACTTAAAGATAATAAAATTGATTTTGGCTGGGAAGAGTCAATCAGCTTGCTTGGACAAAATATAGCGTACGATTTAGAAGTGGCAACAGAGCCTACTTTTGAGCCAGCAGATACGGTTCAACGTATTACGGATATTGCTAATAATCAATATAAACTCAACTGGAGTCATCCAGCAGGGACTTATTATTATCGAGTTATTGCGCGAGATACCCAAAATCCTGATTTACATTGGCAGGTCGCCGAAAACTACTTTGAAGATATTGTGCATCCTGAAACAGGAGAGCCTATTCGCGGTGTGGTTAAATTTATAACGACTGTAGATGGCGTTGGGGCAATAAATAATAAGCCTACTGCTCAAAACTCTGCTGTATCCGTCAAGCAAAATATAGCAAAAGCGATTACGTTAAACGTAAGTGATCCTGATGGAGATGCTCTGAATGTTACCATTACGACTGCTCCCACTCACGGAACACTAAGCTCGCAGGGTGGCATTAAGTTTCAATATACACCTGATAGTAATTATTTAGGCAGTGATAGTTTTGCTTATAAAGCAACAGACGGAAAGCTGTTTAGTCATATAGCGACTGTTAGCTTAAACATTACATCTGCAAGTACGGTAAATAGTGCGCCAGTGGCTGATAACAAAACGGTACGATCTAGTCGTGGAAAATCAGTTGTTATTGTTGCAACAGCAACTGATGCCGACGCAGCTGATAGCTTGGGCTTTTCTCTATCGTCATCACCTTCTAATGGTACTGTTACGGTACACGGAGCATTATTTACTTATACGCCAAACGCATCATTTTCTGGAGAAGATAGTTTTAAATATGTTGCTAATGACGGTAAAAATGATAGCCGTTCGGCAACGGTTACGGTGCAGGTATCTCAAAGTAGCTCTACATCTGTTGCTTCTAGCAAAAAAGGCGGCGGTGCAGTCTCTTGGATTTATCTAATAATGTTTGCATCATTCATCGCTATTCGTAGGCGTTGTTTACACAAAGGTCATTTTGATAAATGATTTAGATAAAAACTCTATCTGCTTCATGGTAAAATGAAAATAATACATAAACCATGAGAAGCAAATGCCCCCTTTAACAACTCCCCCCATTCGTATGACTGAATACAGTCATGGCTCAGGCTGTGGCTGTAAAATTTCCCCTGCTGTTTTAGATATAATGCTGAAAAGTCAGTTACCCAATATGGCTGATGATGCTTTATTAGTGGGCAATAGCACGCGTGATGATGCGGCTGTGTACGATTTAGGCAATGGTACTGCGATTATTAGTACCACTGATTTTTTTATGCCGATTGTGGATGATCCTTTTACCTTCGGGCAAATTGCTGCAACCAATGCGATTAGTGATATTTACGCCATGGGTGGCAAGCCGATTATGGCGATTGCAATCTTTGGCTGGCCCTTGGATAAATTACCAGCGGAAGTAGGGCAACAAGTGATTGAGGGTGGGCGTAAGGTTTGTCAGGATGCTGGTATTTCCTTAGCGGGTGGACACAGCATTGATGCCCCAGAACCAATTTTTGGTTTAGCAGTAACAGGTACAGTCGCGAGTAATCAGGTCAAACAAAACAGCACAGCAAAAGCAGGTAATAAGCTTTATCTGACCAAACCATTAGGCGTGGGAATATTATCAACAGCACAAAAAAAGAAAATAATAGCCCCTGAACATGCGCATCTTGCACCTGAATCAATGTGTCGTTTAAATGATATTGGTACAGTTTTGGCAGGCTTAGACAGCGTAACAGCACTAACTGATGTGACGGGTTTTGCACTAGGCGGACATTTGCGTGAAATGTGTGAAGGTAGCTCTTTGCATGCAACTATTCATTTTGATCAACTACCTATCTTGCCGCACGTAATGGACTACCTCGCTAAAGGCTGTTCTCCAGGTGGCGCACAACGTAACTTTGAAAGTTATGGTGATAAAATTTCTGCGATGACAGAAGTACAGCAACAGATTGTTTGTGATCCGCAGACTAGTGGTGGCTTACTAATTGCACTTGATCCAGCAGGTGAAGAGGCGTTTCATCAGTTAATGAAAAAAGAAGGTTATAAACTTGAAAGTATTGGATTTTTACAGCAAGAAAATGATGATAATCCATTGATCACAGTCATTTAGAGAGCTCCAAATACCTATAACTCAATCAGCTAATCTAAATATGAAAAACCAAATTCAGCATACTGATTTACTTACATTATTTTTAAATGATATCCCAATGTTAGATGTGCGTGCGCCCATAGAATATCAGCAGGGTGCTTTTCCTCATACGCAGAATATTGCTATTTTAAATGATGATGAACGTGAAGCTATTGGTATCAAGTACAAAAATGCAGGACAGGAAAAAGCGATAGCATTAGGAGCTGAGTTGGTTCAAGGGGATGTGAAAGCACAGCGTGTTGCTCAGTGGCAGGCTTTTATAGAGAAATATCCTAATGGCGTGTTGTACTGTTTTCGTGGTGGTATGCGTTCGCAAATTACCCAGATGTGGCTTAAAGAGCAAACAGGTGTTGAATATCCGCGTGTCGCTGGCGGTTATAAAGCAATGCGACGTTTTTTAATCGACTCTATTGAAAGACTAGTTTCAAGCTTTCAGATTGTTGTATTAGGAGGGCGCACAGGCTCAGGAAAAACTCGCTTACTCAAGCAATTGGATAATAGTATTGATTTAGAAGGCTTGGCCAATCATCGAGGTTCTGCTTTTGGTCCTACGGCAACGCCCCAACCAACACAAATCAATTTTGAAAATCAACTCGCCATCGAAATGCTCAAGCATGAAGCCAAAGGTCGTAAGGTCATTGTAGTGGAGGATGAAGGGCGCAATGTAGGTTCGTTACATTTACCCATTCCTCTTTATGAGGCGATGCAAGTATCACAGCTTGTTTTTATGGAAGTGGATGATGCCGAGAGAATAGAAGTGAGTATTAGCGAATATATTGATGATATTCAAAAAGAAATGCAGCAGTTATATGATAAAGAAAATATCTTCCCTGAGCTGCAAGAACACTTGTTAACTAGTCTTTCTAAGTTGCAAAAACGTCTTGGTGGAGAGCGCTATAAAGATCTGACTGATAAGTTATTAAATGCCTTAGAGCAACATCAAAAACTGGGTGATAAAAGCTTTTATGCTGAGTTGATTCAGCCCTTGCTGGTTGATTATTACGACCCTATGTATGATTATCAAATTAGTAAAAAACAACAACGGATTATCCATAGAGGTGATCAAAAAAATGTTTTAGCGTATTTTAAGAGTGGAGTTATAAATGACGGATAAAAAACATATTGTTTGCCCTCACTGTAGTGCGACTAATCGTATACCAGCAACACGTTTATCTGATGGACCTAAGTGCGGTAAGTGTAAACAGGCTTTGTTTACTAAACAGCCTATCAATTTAACAACAGCCAATTTTTCTAAGCATATTGTTAATAGTGATATTCCCGTAGTTGTCGATTTTTGGGCACCTTGGTGTGGTCCTTGTTTGTCAATGGCTCCAGCTTATGCGCAAGCAGCTACCCAGCTAGAGCCTAATTACCGTTTGGTAAAAGTGGATACCGAAGCCGAGCAAGCCCTTGGTGCACAATATAATATTCGTAGCATTCCAACGATAGCAATCTTTAAAAATGGCAAAGAAGTAGCTCGCCAAGCAGGTGCAATGGCGGCAGCGGATATTGTTAACTGGATAAAAATGAAAGCTTAGGCTCTATAGTATTAACTTGCTTAACATATAAAATATTTTTACAAGGGGTAACAAGCCAGATACTAAAAAGCCCGAAACATTGTTTCGGGCTAGTAAATTACAGATCTATTTTATTTTTATATTTTACAATCAATGTACTGATAGCTATCACATCCTGGGCTGTTACAAATCTGACCTGTACGCATAATCTTAGTGTAGCCTACATTATTAGCTTTTCTATAGCGAAACTCACCTCTTGGATAACCTTTGGATTTACAATATTCTTTAGCAGGTTTAGCACCACAGTTACTTGCCCATGTATAACACCAATCTAAAGCAACACCCTGAGTTTTTGGTTGATTAAAACGCTTGAATAATGGTTTCTTTTCACATTTGATCGACTTGAAGCTATCACAGCCAGGAGAGTTACAAGTTTGCCCTGTTTTTAAGATACGGGTGTAACCAATATTGTTCTCCTTTTGGAAGCCAACAGACTTTTTATGCCCTTTCGATCGGCAGTAATAATCAGCAGCGGGTTTACCACAATTAACCGCCCATGTTTTACACCAATCTAGTGCTACACCACCGACTTTAGGATTAAAAATCTTTACAGTATCAGCCGCAGAAGCACTAGAAGTCATACCTAAACTTATCATCGTTAGTGCCATTATTATTAACATCTTCATCATTATCTCCTTTGATTAGTAAGAGTCCTTGCTCTTAATTTACTAGAGCGGAAGACAATGAAAAAGAGGCTCAAAAATATTTAAAATATCAATATTCTCTCTTCAAAATATTAAAAATATAGAGTGCAGTGATGCTCTACCATTCACGTAATAAAATATTAAATCAGCTATCTATCAGTTTTATAGATGTGCTAAATACCCGCAGGTCGACGATTAATATTATATTCAGGCGCTAATGCATATACTTAAACTTCGAATAATAATCTAACAAAAAGCTAGATGAAACTAGCAGAGGGGCATATAAAAATGAGAATTAAAATACTATCAATGTCAATTGCAGCGATTATGACTGTAGCGGCAACTTCAAGTGTTATGGCATTTGATACTAATGACACTAACGCAGCAGGGGTTAATGAGCCTATTTTAGTACAAGATAGTAGTGATCTTGCTGCATATCAGGGAGATCTACTTCCTCTTGCTGGTTCAGTGGCTAATCCACACTCTCCTGTTCCATCTACAGCTAACTTGGCTTTAGCTCCTAATGGTCGAGGAGATGCGTTGATATTTCCTTTATTTACTCAGGACGGTGACTGGGGTACAGAAATTGTAGTACGCAATACCGATAAAAATCATGCCATTGTTGCAAAGGTTGCTATTTACGCAAATGATGATTCAAGAGAAGTTTTAGACTTCAATGTTTACCTATCTGCTGCTGATGTAGTGCGTTTTAAAATTGAAAATGGGAATCTTATCAGTGAAGATGGTTCTGTTCTTCGCGATTTGCCAGCCCCTTCTAGTAACTTAGATGATGTTGATGCAAGTGATTTCGCTTCTGCTGGAAACCCTTTCACGAAGGCTCTAAGTTTAGATTCTGGCTACGTTGTTGTTTATGGTATGGCGCAAGCAAAAACAGATGCACATAGTCTACGTTATCATAATGATCACGCAAGATTATTCGCAGACTACCGTAGTGAACTTGATACTTGCCGTCCAGGCTGGCGCATAGGACATCACAATGCGATCCAAAATGGAACGTATGTAAGACAAACCACGAATTCTAGTGTTGATAACTTTAGTGTAGCGGCTCCAAACCAAGCAGAAAACTGTACAGCAAGTGCTAATACTGCTGTTGTTTCGGGCAACTTCTTTGGTGATGTTGATGCTAGCCTTACAGGTACTGTGAGACTGTATAGTGCTACAAATGGCGCACGAGATATGCTTCTCCCTGCTAAAGCGATTGCTAACTTTACTGCTGGAAACAAAATCATCTGGACAGAAGGTGAAATTTCTGCACTACAAGATAGAAGAATAGTAGGTGAAGATGTTGCAGGAGTAGATATTGATTGGGCTGAATATGATGAAGCTGGTATTCGAGCTGATGCAGCAGCATTCCTTGTAAGTAACACGACTTATACCTTTGCAGCTGCTTCTTTGAACAATAAACTTTCTATTACACAGCCTTACAAGAGAGCACTTGTTCAGCTAGGTAATGATGATGGTTATTGGCAGGATACAGCTACTAACTACGGTGGTTTCTCCTTTATTTACAATGTTTTCAATGAACATGAAAAAATGGATAACACATCTTACACAGAGTCTCCTCATAACTCAGGAATTACTATTCTTAGACACGAGTTAGAGTCAATGACTGACCTTGAAGGTGGAACAGAGTTTGAGGGTGAAAATGGTTTTGCTCTACTTAGATTTACAGATGTTAATGGTCAAGATGCTGGAATACCTGCTGTAATTACTCAAATGGTAGGTTCAACTATTAATGGCGCTCCACAGTTAAACTGGATCTATTCTCAAACAAACTAAGTAAAAATAATAATATTTTTTATTATAGGTAGAGTAATTACTCTACCTATTTTTGAGAAAATAATTAAAAGAATAACGGGGACGTAATGAAAATATCTATATTAAAACCCATAGTTTTGGGAACACTCGCAAGTGCTGTTATAGCAGGCTGTGGTGGCGGTAGTAGCGGTAAAAGTGATGATGGAACAAAAGGCGAAGTTAAAGCTTGTACCTATAGCTTAATTGGTAGCAATCCTTTTGAAGTTAGTCTAAGTGGTACTTATACTGACCCTGGAGTAACGGTTAAAGACGTTAACAATACAACAGTATCAAGCAGCGTATCGGGTAATGTTGACACTGGTAAAGAGGGTGAATACACCGTTACTTATAAAAGTAGCAGTTGCTCAAATACTCAGACAAGAACAGTTAAAGTTCAGGGTGGTTTGACGACGTGTACTTACGACATGCTAGGTAACAACCCTCTGGAAATAGCAGTGGGAAGTAGTTATCAGGAAGCTGGTGTTGCTATTAAGGATGCGAATAACCAAACAGTATCAGGTACAACGACTGGCACTGTTGATACAACTGCAATAGGCGAATATACAGTAACGTATCAGAGTAATAGCTGTACTAATACTGCAACACGTACTGTAGAAGTTGTTTCTGCTGATTGTACTTACACGCTTAACGGTAATGACCCTTTATTAGTAGATAAGGGCACTACACTGTCAGACCCTGGTGTTGTTGTAAAAGATACTAGTGATGCGACAGTAACAAGCACTGCTTCAGGTGACGTTGATACTTCTGTTATCGGTGATTACACCCTGACGTATCAAGGTGAAGGCTGTGCAAACTCACAAACTCGTGCTGTAAAAGTTGATCTACCAAGCTGTACATACACATTGCTTGGGGATAGCCCACTAGAGTTAACTGTGAATAGTGCATATACCGATGCTGGAGCAAAGGTTGAAGATAAATCAGGCGAAGTACTTTCAGATAAGATACTAGGTACAGGCGCTGTTGATCATACAAAAGTTGGTGAATATGTTGTTACATACCAACTGTCTTCTTGCGCTAACTCTAAAAACCGTATTGTTAAGGTAAGAGCACTGACGGATAGCGAGCTAAAAGACATCATTTTACCGACGTTCTAATAGCTTTATATTTTTAGTTAGTTCATAAAGGTCATCTCTATATCTGTAGAGGTGACCTTTTTAGTTTAAGTCATT
>DQSN01000248.1 GCA_015663245.1 Leucothrix mucor | reverse complement strand
TATTGAAAAAATTAGCGTGGCATCTTTGGCGAGATCATGCTCATGGCAAAGGTATTTACACGTTTCTGTGTCGATAATATAGCGATATTCGTGTTGTTTATCTGGTGGTGGCAAGAAGACTTTGCTAAAGACTGCATCGTTATCGTCCAATACCTGCATATCGGCATGGCTTTGTTGATACGTCTCTACGCCCACGAGATAATTATTTTTATACTCGCTTAATCGTGCTTTTTTTTCATCTATTTTTAATTGGTTGGCGGCATCTTTATTGGGGTCGTTTTCGAGGGCATTAATTTGTTCTTGTAGAGGGCTTTGGGTGGTGTCTATGGTGCTAACCAGATAAGGCGTAATATTCTGTAATATTTTTTGTTCTAATGCCGTTTGATCAAGGTCTTCTTTAAATAAAAATCGGCGATGATTGACAATTTTTTCAATCGCCAATTTACGACGTTTGGCATGTTGGGCGTATTGTGTATGCCCCTCTGCTTTACCAATAGCGGTGGTCTCTGTGGTAGACCCATTTTGGCTGTACGCTGTGCCTTCATTTCCCATGCTATCATCCTTGATATCTTTATTGTAATAGGTGCTGAACGGCATTCTAGCAAGGCATTCAGCACGTTTTTGGTTTGACGAAAACTAGCATTTATTACTTTTAAAACAAATGCTTGCGACTCATGTCTATAAAACATACAGGGGGGGGGTGGTTACTTGTCAAGCATTTTGTGTTAATCTTTTGTTCAGCTTTTTAAACAGTAGCTCGGACGACAAAGAGACATTTTAAAGACCTGCTTTAATAAGGATTTTTAAGGCAAATACCCCACCATTAAGGATTATTATTTATGCTGAATACACACACATTGGCGTTATCAACGGTTGTACTTTCTGTTTCTCTTAGTGCTTGCTCGATGTCTTTTCCGCGTCTGAGTAGCCAATTTAAAGGTATGTCTCAAGTACCCGTATCGCCCCAGAAAAAATCGACACAAGCTAAAATTATGCCGCAAAAATCCGCTAAAAAAACACCAACGCCACAGGTCATAAAAACAGCCAAAAGAAAGCCTACAAAAACAAACTATTTGCCCCGCTTAAATGATGCTGAAGCGACAAGGTTGTTTCAAACAGATGGTGGTTTTAGTGCTTATGTTACTGAAATTGCGAGGGGCACTAAAACAGTTTATAAAAACAGTAAATTTACTGAAAAGCCTTTAAAAACATTACGGAGTCCTATTTTTCGCAAGGCGATTTTATCAACGCGAAGAGGTAAAGCATTAACGGGGTGTCAGTTCATCGGTTTGCAGATAGAAATAGATGGAAAAAAACATACTTCTGACTGGTTGGTGACGACGAAAGGCAAGGGACGATGCGGTGGTCGTCCTCGGTATTTTTGGATTATCCAGCAAGATAAAGTAGCCCCTGCTGAAATTTTATTAGCGGGTAGAGCAGACGAAGTATCGGTTATCAGGTGGCCAGAAAAGTCACGTTTTAATGAAATATATGTCAATAACTCTGGAAGACTAAAAATAAAAGATGACGATAAACTAGCCGATGGCAGTTGGGTGCAGGTTAAATCCTCTGATAATGGTAGCGTACAAATTGCTTGTAAAAATCGGTTCCGCCTAGAAGGTAAGCGTTATCAGTCTTACGAAGGAAGTGTCGAGGCCTCGGTTAATTCCGCAATGAGCCACGGGAAATCTTGGCAACCTGTGAGTAATCCCCGTTATCGTTGTCATTTTTAAGGGGGCGGTAAATAGTTTTCAAGCCTGATAACTTCCAGAACGGTGATTAATTTCTGCTGTTTTTCTGTCAGTTCTCCTAGCTCTTCTTTTAACCAAGAGAAAAGTGTTCCTTGTATTGCTAACCACGTTTGAGATAATCCTTCTAACAAACTGCTCATGACCTGCTCCTTTGTTTCTGTGCTATCCCTATTCTACTGGGAATTGGAGCAAGTCATTTTTTAAATTTTAAGCAGTTCCTTTAGGGAAATCCTCTTTTTTTTAGTTTTGCAAGTAGCTCGTAGGGAAATTTTTTGTAAATATCAACCAATATGTGTCTTATCATTTTTTAATTTCATCGCAATTAAGCGTTTTTGATAGCGTGATTGTACTAGCTCAACCACTACCATAACTGAAATCACTAAATAGAAGGTTGCTTTGCTCATTGGAGTAACTTCTGTGCCAAATAACTCTAAGTGTGACAAATGCCCACCTTCTGATAGCAGCATCACGCCGACTAACAATAAAATAAATAAGCCAACAACTTCGTACATACGATTTTTCTTCAAGAACTCAGTGACATGATCAGATAGCCAAATCATTAATATTCCACCGATAACAATTGCTGTTGCCATGACGATAAAGTTGTTGGTTAGTGCCATTGCACTCAGAATGGAATCAAAAGAGAAGACTGCATTCATAATCACAATCCAGATTAATGCTACTGTGAAAGAACGTGGTTTACGCTGAGTATGTTCATTTTCTTCTAGCATTATCATATGGTTAATTTCTTTGATTGCAGTGTAAATAATAAAAACACCACCAATAAAGACAATTAAACTATGTAAGGTGAAATGTCCTTGGATAATACCGCTATAATCTAGCGAAAATAGTACGTCTTGAAATAGGGATATTACTTTTACCAATACAAATAGTAAGGCTACCCGTAAAATAACCGCTAAGCCTATGCCTAAGCGGCGTAACTTTGCCTGCTTAGATGTCTCAACACGTTGTGATTCTAATGCGATATAGAGTAGGTTATCAAACCCTAGTACCGCCTGTAACATCACCAGCATCCCTAATGTAAAGAGATTTTCTAAGGTAAATAAACCTTCCATTATTCCATCCTTAATATTCTAAATTTTGAAAAAGCTAAATTCTACCACAAGATATAATATGGGCGGTGAGTGAATATTGTAGAGACAGTCACTCTAACTCAAATACAATTAACTTTATTAGCAAACTACAAGCTTATTTATGCATATCATCCTTATCATCTTATTACTTGTTACACTCATTTTCGCACCGCAGTGGTGGGCTAAATATACCTTTAGGCGGTATGCAAGCAAGCAAGATCACATTTCTGGAACAGGTGGCGAACTAGCACGCCATTTATTGGATCGCTTTGATATGAGTGATGTGGGGGTGGAGATAACCGAACATGGCGATCACTACGATCCAGAAAGTAAAACCGTGCGGCTCTCTAGCGCAAACTATAATGATAACTCACTAACCGCTGTTGCTGTTGCGACTCATGAAGTTGGTCATGCTATCCAAGATCATAATAATGAGAGTAAACTGATTTTGCGTACTCGCTTGGTGAAAGTAGCACAACTATCGGCAAAGTTAGGCTCAATTATTATGATAGTGATGCCATTAGTGATGATTATTACACGTAGCCCTGTTGCAGGGTTGGTGCTTACTATCGCGGGACTTACCAGTATTGCGGGATCGGCATTAATCCATTTAGTAACGCTTCCTGTGGAATGGGATGCTAGTTTTGGTAAAGCTTTACCAATACTTAAAGAGGGCTATGTAGAAGAGCAAGACCTAGCAGCAATAGAAAGTATTCTTAAAGCTGCGGCGCTTACTTATGTGGCGGCATCACTGGCTAGTATTTTAAATATCTGGCGTTGGATTATGCTTTTAAGGCGCTAGGAGCCTGTCCGAGAACTAACTTTTGAAAATGACAACCGCAACATGTAGTGCTTATTAAAAGGGCAAAAAAAGCCCTGACTAGCAGGGCTTTTCTACAAACAGTTTAACGTAAATAATTACGCAGATGTTGTTTCTACAATGCTAACGTATTTGCGGTTCTTAGGGCCTTTTACTTCAAAAAGTACTGCGCCATCAGCTTTAGCAAATAAAGTATGGTCTTTACCAATACCTACATTATCACCAGCGTGGAAACGAGTACCACGTTGACGAACAAGAATGTTGCCTGCTAGAACTACTTGACCGCCAAAACGCTTAACACCTAATCGTTTTGATACCGAATCGCGTCCGTTCTTAGTACTACCTGCCGCTTTCTTATGAGCCATGAGTTAAATCCTCTGTTTATTAAGCTGAAATCTTCTTGATTTCAACTTGTGTTACATATTGTCGATGTCCTGTGCGCTTTTGATGATGCTTACGGCGACGGAACTTAATAATTTCAATTTTTTTTTCACGCTCTTGAGCACGAACTAAAGCGGTTATTTTACCACCTTCTAAATAAGGTGCGCCTACTTGAATATCATCACCGCTACCAATCATAAGGACATTGTCAAAGTCGACACTTGCTCCTTCTTCGGCATCCAGTTTTTCGATTCTTATTACGTCGCCTTCGGCAACGCGGTACTGTTTTCCACCTGTGGTGAAGATAGCATACATTTTTT
>DQSN01000215.1 GCA_015663245.1 Leucothrix mucor | reverse complement strand
TATTATTAATATTACGCATCAGGGCTTAGCCTGTGAAATAGGTTCTGTACGTGAAGTTGTTTCTAGGCAACTAAAGAAGTTTGAAAATAGGAATTGGATCAAATTAGGTAGAGGAAAAATAGAGCTGTTAGATTGTTATAAGCTTCAGCAGTTTTGTACTTTGCCTTAAATTTACGAATCACCTTAAAATATCGCTCACTAACCTCACCCAATAACTCGCCCCCAGTGGCAATATATCATCATTAAAATCATACTGGCTATTGTGTAGCATGCAGCCACCTTGTCCTTCACCGTTACCTATCCAGATATAAGCGCCTTGACAGGCATTTAACATATAAGAAAAATCTTCTGCGCCCATACTAGGTGACATATCACGCTGTACCGCATTATCACCGACTAAAGCTCGTGCAGCCTTGGCACAATATTCGGCATATTTAGGTGTGTTAATGGTGGCAGGGTAACCCGATTCAAAGCGCACCTTTCCTTTCGCTCCTAGGCTTTTGTTAATGTTTTTTACTAGCTTTCTTATGCGCTGCTTTATTTTGTCTCCCACTGCATTATCGAAATAACGTAATGTACCGACCAGTTTGATTTTATCGGGAATGACGTTGGAAGCATATCCTCCATTTATTTGCGTAATACTCAACACGGCAGACTCTAGTGGTGATACGTTTCTGGAGATGATGCTTTGCAAAGCGGTGATTAATTGTGCGCTAGCGACGATGGGATCAACCACTTGCTCTGGCATCGCAGCATGACCACCTTTGCCTTTAACACTGATATAAATAGTATCAACGGCTGACATCACTTCTTTATTATGAACCGCAAATGTGCCTGCACTTAGCCCTGGCCAGTTATGCATACCAAATACAGCTTCGCAGGGGAATGTATCAAATAGTCCTTCCTCTACCATGACACGTGCGCCACCTGAAGCTTCTTCTGCGGGTTGAAAGATAAAATGCACAGTGCCATTAAAATTATTATTTTGTTTTAGATAAGCGGCTGCGCCTAAGAGCATGGTGGTATGCCCATCGTGTCCGCAGGCGTGCATTTTTCCATCATGCAGAGATTTATGGGGAATCTTATTTTTTTCGGCTATGGGTAAAGCATCTATATCAGCACGCAGGGCGATTGTGGAACCTTCGCCAGTGCCTTTTAAAGTAGCGACAATACCTGTAACAGCCCAGTTTCTTTGTACCTCATACCCCAGTGATAATAAGGTGTCGGCGATATAATCACTAGTTGTATACTCTTTAAAAGCAAGTTCAGGGTGCTGATGTAACCAGTGTCGCCATGTAATCATGTTTTGATGTAGTTCGGAGTTTGTGGCAATGGCTGGCATGTGATGTCCTTTTTTCTAATAGGGGTGATATTATGTATACTTATAAAAAACATAAGCATATGTTATAATTTTAGAATGTCGGTGGATATTAGCATTGAACTATAGGGTTAAAATTAAGTCCTATTGGGCTTATCATTATATTATTTTTTAATAACATAAATATGGGGAAACCATGAATTATATTTTACGCAAACTCGTTTTTGCTATTGCGCTTGCAGTAGCCGTATCGCCTGCTTATGCAAAAGATGAGTCGGATAAAAAATCGAAAACTAGTAGTAGTGTGAGCAAATCTAAAAAATCATCTAAAGAAAGCACTGCTAAGAAAAAGCCTAAAAAAGAGAAGTCGTCAAAAGATAGCTCTAGTAGCAAATCTAGCAAGAGCAGCAAGAGCAGCAAGTCCAGTGGCAAGTCTGATAGTAAAGGCACGGGTAGCAAAAGTAATAAATCTGACGATAAAGGCACGGACAGTAAGAGTAAAAAGTCTAGCGACAGTAGTAGCTCTAGCTCTGAAAAATCGTCAAAGAAACCTTCTTCTAAGTCTTCAATGTCAAAGAAGTCTAAAGCAAGTGCATCCAAAGCAGAATATAAGAATATTACAGTTAATCTAAATAAAGCTGATGCAAAAGCATTGAGTCACTACCTTGTTGGTATTGGAGAAAAAAGAGCAAAGGACATTATTTCTTACCGCAAAAAGAATGGAAAATTTAAGAGTATTGATGACCTGAAAAAGGTGGAAGGCATTGGTGATGGTGTTTTTGCTGGATTAAAAGGCAATGTTTCTTTAAGTAAGGGTGAAATATCCCCACCAGCAGGGTCTGCAGCTAAAAAATCTACAAAGAAAAAATCTTCTAAAAGTGAAAGCTCTAGCTCATCAAACAAAAGCTCTAGCAGTTCAAGTAGCTCTAAGAGTAAAAAATCTGAGAAGAAAGAGGATAAAAAATAACCCTATAGTCAGAAAGTTATGACTGTATAGCCAGACTATCATCTGATACTCTGGCTATTTTTTTGTCTTGCATTTATTATATTAGCTTCCTGTATTTACAGCTATGTAACGTTGCTAACAGGAAACTAATAATAAAAATTTAGCGTGAAAAATTATGAATATACTAGTAACAGGTGGGGCGGGATATATCGGCTCACATACTTGCATTGAACTACTTAAAGCAGGTTTTACCCCTATTGTTTTTGATAATCTATCGAACAGCTCGACAGTAGCTTTAGATCGGGTGGAAGAAATAACAGGAGAAAAAATCACCTTCATTAAAGGCGATGTACGCGACCCTAGTGCCTTGGATAGCGTATTTTCACAACATGATATTTATGCAGTAATACATTTTGCTGGCCTCAAAGCCGTTGGTGAGTCAGTCGATGAGCCTATTATGTATTACGACAATAATGTATCAGGCAGTATTACATTATTTGGTGCGATGGAACGAAATAATGTGACTCGTGTGATTTTCAGTTCTTCTGCAACAGTCTATGGCGACCCTGCAACGGTTCCCATTACTGAAGATTTTCCTACCAGTACCACCAATCCTTATGGTGGCTCTAAACTGATTATTGAAGATGTGCTTAAAAATATCCATGTTGCACATGAGGATTGGAACATCGCATTATTGCGTTACTTCAATCCCGTTGGCGCGCATGAAAGTGGTTTAATTGGCGAAGACCCTAGTGATATTCCTAATAATCTAATGCCGTATATCTCTGGTGTTGCGGTTGGAAAGCTGGATCAGCTTTCTATCTTCGGTGGTGATTACCCAACGGTTGATGGCACAGGAGTACGTGATTATATTCATGTGGTCGATCTTGCTAAAGGTCATGTTAAAGCACTGCAAGCTTTTGAAAATAATGCCGTTGATAATTTGTATACTGTTAATTTAGGTACAGGAAAAGGCTACTCAGTACTGGAAATGGTTGAAGCTTTTAAAAAGGCATCAGGTAAAAATATTGCTTATCAAATTACAGATCGTAGAGCAGGGGACATTGCCTGTTGCTATGCCGATCCTAGTTATGCGAAAGAGTTAATTGGTTGGGAAGCGACCTTTGATGTTCAAGCAATGTGTGATGATACGTGGAAATGGCAGAGCAATAATCCTCAAGGATATAAATAGAGACGCTTTGCTTAATAATTAAAAGCATAAAAATGCTTAGTCTTAAAATCACTTTGAAAAAATAATAATACCTTCACCAATCTTTCTGTAGGGTGGTGAAGCGGTAGCGTCATTCACCAAATATCTATTACTTGTGGCGGACGGCGTTCCTTATCCGCCCTACATTTTCTATTTGGCAAAGGTACTGTTCTAATCCTTAGCCCTAAAAAATAAAAATAAGGTTTACCCCGTGAAAATCATAAAATTAACACAACTCGTATCTATATTTATTATTTGCGGTAGCATAATTGCCTGTAGTAGCAACCGATCACGTTCAGATCATTATTCTGCCGAGCCTATACCTGCATCATCATCAACAACAACGATTAAAAATGTTCCCATGCCGATTAAACATAGTGGCGCAGCTGTCGGTGCTCAGGCAATCAATCCCGCTATTGCATCGCAAGACAAATTGGACATAACCGTGTTCAAAATTCCTGAGTTATCGGTAAGTAATATTATTGTAGAAAGCAGTGGCATCATTTCTTTGCCCTATATTGGTAGTCTCAATGTATTAGGTCTTAGCCTTCAACAAGCAGAAGATAAAATTGAAACACTACTAAGAAAAGACCTACAAGACCCACGGGTAACGATTAAACGCACTGAGCGTAAGTTAAAACTAAATAATGTCACAGTAGAAGGTGCTGTACAGACACCTGGAGTCTTTCCATTTCCAGTAAAAGGTTCTCTCAGCTTCTTGCAAGCCATTGCGCTTTCGCAGGGAATTACGGAAATGGCGGATACAAAAAGCATCATTGTATTTAGAGACGGTAAGCGGTATACGGTAAATATAGATAGTATTCGGCGTGGATTAGTGCCAGATCCTATCTTGAAAGCAGATGATCGTATCGTTGTATTGAAGTCAGATAGAAAAATAAAAGAGAAAAAAATACTTGAGTATTTACCAGCAGTATTAGCGCCGTTGTCGTTAATTTTGTGAAAACTTAAGTGAAGCGTAAAAATATCACAGAATAAGCCATGTCAAGCTTGTAGCCTCATTCCTATAGTTAGGAGTTGCACATAGAGGAAAGTAAGGATGTTAAGTGAAAATTTAGTTATTACTGAGTTGGAAGATGAAGTACAGCAAAGGCAGTTTCAAGAGGTCGATATTATTTTAGAAATACTGGCAGATATTGATGACAGTTACTTTTTTGGTGTAGATGAACTGAAAGAAGCGCTAAATGCTCAAACATTAGAATAAAATAATAGTGATTGAATGCATGTAACATTCTAGCGATCTGTTGCCCTAGGTGCCTGTCCGAGATCTCCAAAAAATGAAATTTCAATCAATATATAGTGATTGAAATCTTTGAATAAACACTACATGTTGTGGTTGTCATTTTCAAAAGTTAGTTCTCGGACAGACAGGCTTCGATAAACCGTTTTATTATTGCGGAATCCGCAATACTTGCCCAATTTCAAGCGCATTAGGACTGGTAAGTATATCTCTATTTGCTTCGTATATTCGATCCCAGCCACTGGCATTGCCATAGTAGTTACGGGCTAGCTTAAAGAGCGTATCACCACTAACAACGGTATGCTCGGTGTAACCAACTTCTCCCACTTGTGAACTAACTTCGGATGCTTGTACTGCGGTGGCAACGGTACGAATGTCGATATATTGATTGGCTTTATGCATGCCAATGGTGATGCGATGGGTGACAGCAGGGGGCGAGTAAAACTGCGTTTTGCTGGGATTACTCACCGCTCGTTTTCTTGCCGCGATTAAATCCACTTCAATCGCAGTATCTAACCAAAGTTCTGCTTGATCGATGTTTAATGGTGTTTCGGTGATTACCTCTGTTAAGGCTTGCTTTACAGGTGTCATTACCTTATCAACTAAACCTTTTATTTTCGGATCAAAGTTAGCACTGGCAACATCTTCTGTTTTTCCACCCAGTGCGACATACAAAGTAGCAACTTTGGTTGGAAACCAGTTGGCTTCATTGGCTGCATTCATTTTGGCATCAGCAATCATCGCTTTACTCATCACGGGTATGCCAAGTCTGAAATAATCATCTGGGCTTATTCCCATGCGGTCAGATACTTGCGGCATAAACCCTGCGACGGTTGCGGCACACATAGCACCGCCGACGTTGCGTAGCGAGGTGTAGGCATCCGCGAAGTTTTTAACTAAGTCTGCGGTAGTTTCTGGCGCCCATGCCATTCCGACACCAGGGGTCAACGGTGTGAAACCTGTGTAATCGTCTAATGTGCCTGCATGTCTTGCTATATCGTAGTCTGTGTATTCTTGGATATTTTTCCACGCACGTATGCAGTTTCTAGCAGTAGGAAGTTCTGTGGCTGAAAGTCCATTTTTTTTCCATAGAGGCTCAAAATAAGTCTCATCACTGGGTTTAAAGCTCCTGCCTTTGTGTCGCTTAAAGTCTTTTTTGAAGGCAGCCCAGAGCATCTCGGCATCATCAGCAAAAATTTCTTGGAATGATTCTTCGTTGTGTGGCACGTTAAGCATGACATTGGCAACAATGGTTTTATGCTCAGCGCAATAGGTTCCCCACGACTCATCATCGCGTAGTACATTATTATTTTCAGGTGATTTTAATAACCACTCTTTGTAGAAAAATAATAAAGTATTGAGGTCGATAGTGCGGAATTTATCGTTTTTATAATCACCAGGAAAGATCACGCCATTATTAAGTACTGCATCAACTAGCAATGCATTTTTATTGAGGGTGGCTTGTGGTACACCTTTAAGAGAGAGGATCTGCACATTGGCAGGGTAGCCATCGACACTCCATTGTCTTCCATGATATTCCTCAGGAGAATTGGAGGTGACGCCTTTGCCAAGGTATGCGCCTAAATGCGTATTGCCCATTTCTGTTTTTAGCATCGCTTCTGCTAAGTTGCTCAAGTCCCCAGAATGAAGCTCAGGGTGAATGTAGGCAATCAAGCAATAAAGTGCATCATCACTATTTAATGCCATTTCCTTGCGCAAAAGATCATCTATTAATTGATAACCCGCTAATGGTTCGCCTTCATTATCCAGAACTTTACCACTGTCATTAACAGGAATGATGCGCATACCCACTTTGCCATCACCTAAGTCATACATCATATCTTTGACATTAACCGTTTGCCCATTTGGCAATGTAACATTGGTCGATCCAAATTCATTATGTGATGAAATGTTGTCGTAGGTGTTCTTTAAGGTATCTTCTGTGATTCTGTGGATACCTTCAAAGGTTGGCTCGCCTTGAAACTTTAGTGGGTTTGTTCTTGGTGAGTCATTATCTGTTTTTCCATTCCAGTCAGCCAAATCATCGTGAGGGGTTGTTGTGGGCATTGTATTCTCCATCTATTACTTTTTTATAGGTCTCCCCTTTTTATAG
>DQSN01000211.1 GCA_015663245.1 Leucothrix mucor | reverse complement strand
CCATCACCCGCTCAAAATCTTTTTCGACCAACAAACAGGGCACAATACGTGTCACTTTTTTATAACGATCAAACTGATAACACGCCAGACCCCAACCTACCGCCGCTAGCTGTTGTTGCTCGTCACTCCAATCCGATTCTAAACGGTAATTTCCCTGTGGCAGTTTTTCTGCTAGTGGTGACAAAGCCCAGCGGTACTCAATATTTTTACCTACCCCAAACAATATTTTTTCAATATCGCCCTTGTCATTAGGAATCAGACAATATGTACCTGATTTTGCCTGAAAGTCGGACTGCTCTACCCAGCACTGTGTAGTGGCAGACTGCTCAAGGAGATATTCACTCAGCTCATCCTTTAAACAAGGTATTAAAGGGATAGTGGTTGATGATGGATCATTTAAAAACATGCTTAACCTTTTCTTTATTTTTTGGTTTCTTAGTTAGTTTACTCAGAGTTTCACAGCAGGCGCATAAAGTAGCCTAGTTATTTCCTCAAAGTCTGGATGAGCATCAGTAATAATACCCGAGCGAATTAATAGATCAATATTGACTAAGTTACAGTTTAGTTTGAAATTTTCGGTGGTATCAATCACTTCTGCCATCTGCTCTAAGGGCATCAACACAAAACCATCGACTTCACCATCTGTATTCTCAGGAGTAAAATCTTCTGCTAGCCATAGATCATAATTAAACAATGTATCAATGCTGATACCACGATTTGACTCAGTGCAATAATGCAAACAACCTCGCGCTTGTGCTTGGCTGGCAATATCTTCAGCAATATCAGCTTCTTCAGCAGACTCTTTGATGACATTTTCCATCAAACCAATACCAATGCCCTGCCCGCCTGCGACCATTTGGTCCAACTTTCCTGGCCAAAATGGTTTATCCTCTGCGCGCACTGCAACCCAGCAGTAAATTCCATGCGTCTTTTTTACCAAGCCATTAATATGGATGCCATAGCCACGAATCCCAAGGTAAGAGGCTGATGCCCTCTCAATTGCCATACGCGGTGTTTCTTCAAAGGTATGTGATACGGCATAAGGCTCATTAACCCATGTATCGATAACTCCTTCTTGATGCAGCGCCTCCATAATGGGCGTAACTGCCTGAGTACGCTCATCAAAACTTTGTAACTCTGGGTTAAGAATAAGTTGATTAGCTTCACGTTGAAACACTTTAGGCCAACGAAGTAATTGTTCTGCAAAATTATGTTTTGTTAGCCCCATAATCTCATCGCCAATGATAAAATCGAGATATTGACTACGATCATATTGATGACATTCTTGTATGCGCTCTAAATAACTCATTTTACTACGTTCCTACCTTCATTAACGCTTTATCTAACCATTTAGTTGATAGTAAACGCCTTAATGTACCAAACAGATAGGTGGGAAAAGTTACATAATACCGAGCTTTTGGGCGTGGACTCTCTAAAGCATGCAGAACTTTTTTCAACACAGCATCCGCTGGCAAGGTAAAAGGCACAGCAGCTCCTTTTTTCTCTAAACGAGTTACTGTTTTTTTATACAAATCACGATGTACGCTACGTTCCATATCAATATTTTCTTTCATTGCTACTAAGCTATTCTCACGAAATTTACTCTCGATAGGTCCAGGTTCGATTAAAGAAACTTCTATCCCTGTATCTTTTAGCTCCAAGCGCAAAGTATCTGCAAATCCTTCTATCGCGTACTTGCTGGCATTATATGCGCCACGAAAGGGTAAGGAGATAATACCTAAGACTGAGCTATTGAAAATAATACGCCCTCGATTGTTCTGACGCATCATCATCAATAAACGATTATTTAGCTCTATCCAACCAAAGACATTGGCTGCAAATTGTTTTTCCATGGTCTCACGTGTTAAATCTTCAACCGCCCCTGCTTGACCATAAGCTCCATTGTGAAATACAGCATATAAATCACTGCCTATTAATAGTAGTAATTCATTGGCTAAATCTTGCACGCTTTCTGAATCAGCATAATCAAGATATAAACACTTGAGACCTTCTTTGGTTAAACGATCGACATCCTCTTTTTTACGCGCTGTCGCATAAACATTGTAACCACGTTTTTTTAGACCTTTGGCAACGCAATAACCTATACCGCTAGAACACCCTGTAACGAGAACCGTGTGCATATTTATCCTAATTGATGATTAAATTATGTCGTTATCGTAGCAGAAAAAAAACCACCTAAAAATAATTCTCACAAAGTGCTATTATTAGGCAAGTGAAAATTATAAAAACTGAGCATCTACAAAAATAATATGTTAGCAAGACTACGAAAATACTTAATCACAGGGCTATTAGTCTGGGTTCCACTGGGCGTGACTATATTGGTCATTAAATTACTGGTGGAGATGTTAGATAAAACCTTGTTACTGCTGCCTCATGCATGGCAACCTGCCAACTTGTTTGGCTTTGATATACCTGGCTTAGGCATTGTTCTCAGCACCTTATTTATCTTTATTACAGGCTTTTTAATCACCAATATCGCAGGTAGAAAATTAGTCTCTTGGGGTGAAAGGTTACTGGATAGAATCCCCCTGGTGCGCAGTATTTACTCAGCATTAAAACAAGTCACTGAAACAGTTTTATCACCTGACAAGAACTCATTTCGCCAAGTTGTACTCATAGAATACCCACGCAGAGGAATCTGGATTATAGGATTCCAAACCAGTGATAGCCCCAAAGAGCTCAATCAATTGACCGAAGAAAAGCTTCTTACTATTTTCATCCCCACCACACCTAACCCCACTTCAGGTTTTATTATTATGGTACCTGCAAAAGATACCAAAATGCTGGATATGGATGTTGAGGACGCATTAAAAATGGTTATCTCACTAGGAGTTGTTACACCGAAACACATTAAACAACCCAAAGACTCTACATAAGCTTTACTCCCTGCGAAGAGTATGAATTTTACGCAAAGAAACATACGCGCGTAAGAAATATTACCTTTAATATCAATAAGATATATTTTAAATATTATTAAACATTCCCTCGAAACTCTGATAATCCCCAATTGTCAGAGGAACCCCCCGCCTTATCCACGCCATTAAATCCAAAGGCAATTGATAGAACTACTATTGAAAATATAAACAAAAAATAACTGCAATTAATTATATTTTTAGTTCGAGAATATCATGGCTAAACAAAAAATCAGTAGTGAAGTATTTTATTGGGATGCTCCACGCAGAAGGCTACATAAACGCGATTTATTTCCTCTCCAAATGGAAATTGATGGTCAAACTTATTTTGTATCCCAGTGGACAATTAAACACTTCAAACTAGTTGACTACTCTGGCGATGTAAACCTCAATAAAGTAATGTCTATCAAGCCCATTATTAAGTTTCGCGACTTTAATATTCAGTTTGATGCAAGCGCCATGCCTTTGCACTACGATGCTAAAAATCAAGAACTAGTTGCCTCGTTTAAAGATATACCCGAAGAGCACCAAGAACTATTAAAGTATTTCTCTGAAGCTTTAAACACAGGTGATATGGTTAATATTGACAATGTATTACGTCGTGTTGATATGCCTGTCACCCCTGCGAGTACCGACTTAGTCCCTCCTGTAGAAACAAAGTCACACAAACTTAAACGAGGCTTATACTCAGCGTTATACCTTGTTATGGGTTCTGTACTACTCCTCTTTACCGTTGCTACGATGTACAATAGTTTCTTTCGCATGGAAGTTAAAACTGCCTTTGTCAGCGCCCCTATTACCCCTGTGCAATCACAAACCCAAGGTACCGTAAAAGAAATTTTAGTTAGTCAAAATGACCATGTCATCTCTGGTCAACCACTATTAACGCTGGATATATCTGATAGCTATCGACTACCTAAACAATACAAGTTAGATGCTGCAAACCAGCAAGTTAGCTTATATGAGGCTTTGATCGACGACAGCAAGAATAAAAGCAATCATCAAGTGCGCCTTGGGCAAACAAAGCTCAACACTGCTAATGCCTCACTACAGGCTTATATTATCGGCAGAAATGTAAAGTGCAACCGCCTCTATGCCAGTGAGATTGACCGTCGTAATCCCAAAAAACGTAGAGCGGAATGCCAAATTGCAAGAAAAAAAGTGGTTGCAGCACAGTCTAAAGTAAGATCATCAAAAGAGTCTCTTTACGCCGCAAAAAAAGGCTATAAGAACAGCTTAAAAGGAAATAAAAATAGTAAAAAATCATTAGCGATACTTCAAGCCAAGTTAGAACAGGCAAAATTGAAAGTACAAGCAATTGAAAGCACCCCCGAATCTTTATCGGGCATAGAAACTATCTACAGCCCAGCCTCAGGAAAAATAATTAAAATTACTGAGCTAAAAAATCAGTATGTGAAGGTAGGACAACTAGTAGCGGTTATACAAAAAGATAATAGCGAACAATATATCGAGGCTCACCTTAGCCATGAGGAAGCTGCAACGCTAAAAATAGGTGCGATGGCTATCGCTTACTCACCCTTATTAAAAAGAGATTATCCCATTAAGTTGACGAAACTTGATTTTACCAATGGCATTATCGATGGTGCAGGAAAAAGCTTATTTAACAGCCATGTGCCCAAGCATAAAACAGCAAAAGTTACCTTCAAATTTATGGATAAGTCATCAGAAACGTTGACCTTTGCCTTACCTGTGCAATTAAGCGTAGAAAAATCCAGTACATTTACGGACAAGGTAAAAAATACAATTGCTGGCTTCTTTGATTTAATTATTGGCAAGGCTCATGCGAGCAGCTCTTTACCAGAATCTTTAGTAAGTGAACCGAAAAAGCCGCTAGAGTGCAAAAATGCGGCTTATTTATTTCCCGAAAGTTTCATTAAGAACATTATAAAAATTAATAAGATAGCCGTTATTAGCAATGATAAAAGCGATATGAAAAACCCTGTAGAAAAAGTAGCTCTATCCGAAAGTCCAACTTCTAAAAAAAAAGCATCAGCACTGAAACTGAAAAAAACCAGCTAAGTAACCGTAATAATATTAACTCTAAAGAAAAAGAAAAGCCTATTCTTGATTGGAAAAAAACACTTTTAAAGAGAACAAAAAAACTATTAGATCAAGATCCTAGTCCCATTGAATCTTTACAAAGTTCTGGTATTACTAACGCCAAAGACAAATCTTTAAAGAAAACAAGAGTAGCTCTGCGTGATGCACAAAGTACAGCATTACTTGCGCTTGCCTATTATCTCGAAAGTGATGAGGCTTATTTAAAACAAGCGAAAAAATACCTACTCGCATGGGCAGAGACGCACCAACCCAATGGACACCCTATCAACGAAACCAGACTAGAAGGATTCTTATGGGGATATGATTTACTGCGCTGTCACTTCACAAAAGAAGAGCATAAAAAAATCAAGATATGGCTAATAAACATTCAAACTAACAAGCATAAATGGAAGTTTGGTCGCTCTAGTGGCAAGAATAATTTACGTACCCACCAACTTAAGATGCTATTGATGCTTGATCGCCTTCTTGAAGATAAAGAATCTTTAACCAGCGATAGAGAGACACTGCAACAACATGCAAAACAAAACTTATTAGAAGATGGCATCAGTATTGATTATCAAGAACGAGATGCTTTGCACTATCACGTTTACAACCTTGAGCCTTGGCTAGAAATAGCGCTACTAGAGCCTGATTATATTAAGCAAGTAAGCATGAGTTATGACTTCTTAATCACACAAATAAAAACAGATAATATTCATAATCAATTTGCCAACTCTAAACAAAAAATCGATCAAAAAAGGGCTAAAGGTGGTTTCACCTATGCTAAAAAAGGTGGCACTTTTGACACTACACGCATTACACGTAGCATCATTTCCTATAATACGCTCAAGCAAAATCCACTGGATGAGCAATCTATGGTTAAACACCTTAGTAAGAAAAAAATAAAACAATCCTTATTCCAATACATTAGATATTACTTATGGAACAGCAAATGAATAATCTACAAACAGAGCGACATTTTGAATGGCGCATAAGCGATCTGTTCAATTTGTTGATGTATATTTGCTGCATCTGGTTGCTTATTTATTTCATGTCGGATGAAACCAAGAGATTATTTGAGCATCGCATCATCGTACTGGTTGCTGTTATTGGCATATGGCGTTACAGCTGGTGGTTTTTAAACCTCATACGAGCTTTAATGTATGAGTTCATTACTTTTCCAGCATTAAGACAAAAAGCCAATGAACTTTATCAAAGTGGCTGGAAGCCTCCCCATATATACTTTGTCATTGCTAGCTATAAAGAAGAAAAAGAAACAACAAAAGCATTGCTAGAGTGCATGCTACGTGAGTGTCGTAGTATTGATGTGCCAGCAACTTTGTATTTAAGCGCTGCCCCACATGATGAAATGATTGTCCGTGCCTATGTACAAAAACATGTCGGGAAACTACCCTTCCAAGTCGTAGCAATACGCCAAACATTGCCCGACAAACGTATTGCACTCGGTCAATGCCTACGATCTTTATCACGACATGGCGTTATCAAAGATGCCCCTGTTATTTTAATGGATGGGGATGCACTAATGACCCAAGGTACATTAGAGAAATGCGTTCCATTTTTTCATCTAAATCCCAATTTACATGCTTTAACAACGGATGAAAAAGCCATTTTTCATGGTCCAAAATGGATGGCAGAAATGACTGAGTTGCGCTTTGCACAGCGCCATTTAATGATGCAATCACACGCGCTATCAAAGAGAGTACTAACGCTTACAGGGCGGCTATCCATGTTTCGCTCACAAATTATTACCGCTCCCGATTTTATTGAGCACTTAGAAAATGACTATATTGATCATTGGCTATGGGGACGTTTCCGCTTTCTGTCTGGTGATGATAAAAGCACATGGTTTCTATTATTAAAGAACCAATCTGAAATGCTCTATGTACGTGACACGATGGTCTACACTGTTGAGCATATTACGGGAAACGGCATTCAACGTACCTTACAAAACTTATTACGTTGGAGTGGAAATATGCTGCGTAATAATGGTCGCGCTATTGCTCTAGGACCTCGAAAGGTTCCTCCTTATATTTGGTGGTGCTTGATAGATCAACGATTAGTAATATGGACATCTCTTGTCAGTCCTATTGCGGCGATATTATTAACGATAAAATTAGGCTGGGCTTTTATTACCGTTTATCTTGCTTGGCTGGGTTTAAGCCGAATGGCAATATCCCTGTTTATTTTTCGCTATGCGGGACGCATCCACCTATCCTTCCCCTTCTTAATTTATATTCTTCAAGTATCCAATGCATTGATAAAAATATACATCTTATTTCGATTGCCCAGACAACGCTGGACAAACCGAGGCAATAATATAAACAGCATGCAATCATCGGATAATATGCTGTGGATGAAAAATATGATGGCTATCTATTTAACAACCTTATACACATCTGCATTAGTACTCTCTTTAGCGTTCTATACGGGCACGTTGAAATTGTACTCATGGGAAGAGATTTCGAGAGCATTAATGCAACTTTTTGGAATATATTAAACACTCAGCTTCAAGCAATATTTTCGACATATTGAATTTAAAACTTTATAAATCAATAAATTAAAAGCATAAAAAAGAAGAAATAATGACTCTTTTTTTATTTTGGTGGAGGTATTGCTAAAGGTAATACTTACCTGCAATAGCAACAACAACTGTGATTAAACCAATGCTCAAGTTAATACCAATTAAAGTTCTAATTTGCCCTAAAAATTTTGCACCATCAGACCAACGCTCTTCAGCTACAGCCAGTTTTAATTTTTTATAGGGAGCAAAGAATACGTGCAAAAAAATCAACATCATAACAATCCCTAAACCTAGCATAATATGCATAAAGATTGGCGCTTTAGGGTAGAGAGTTAACATCCATAGACCACTAACTAGCACTAATACGATAGACACCCATACCCAAGGAAAAAAGCGTTTAAAGGTTGCTACCCAAAGAGGTAAACGATGAGGTGGCTCTAAAGCCTCTACGGCTGCGGGGCGTAATGCTTGATGTGCAAAAAACATTCCTCCAACCCATACTATAATTCCAAGAATGTGGGCAGATAATGCAATAGGAAGTAGGTTAAACATAGTGACATCTCATAGAAATAATTAGGATCATGAATAATAGCTTATAAGACTATTTCTACGATAGAAGCCTTCAAAAATAACGGATAATACTGCCATGTTCTTTTAGGTACTTTTCATGTTTTTTGTACTCAGGGTTACATCTTTCAACTAACTGCCAAAATTTTACAGAATGATTCATTTCTACGGTATGACACAGCTCATGAATAAAAACATAACTAGCAACATGTTCAGGCATAAATAATAACTTGTAGTTAAGGTTGAGAGTTTTATGAGATGAACAGCTACCCCAACGCCCTTTTTGCCCCCTTATTTTTATGTCGCTGTAGCGAAAGTCATGAAAAGTAGCAATCTCTGCCACTTTACTTGGAAAAATTACTCTGGCTTGATTCTTTAAAAACAGCCCTATTATTTTTTGCACCAACTGATCTGAGTGTATAGCCCCTGATATTTGCAAACACTTATTCGGCAACTCATCATACTCAATGGTATTTTTCATCCCTTTCACATATTTTACCGACCATTGCTCATCAATCATTTTTAAATCTAATAATTCAGGCTTCGTAACAATAGGTAGCGGAGGCTTTTTTTTATTAAGTTGTTTTTCTAACCATTGTGCCTGCCATTGTACAAAGTCATGTGCTAAATTTTCTTTTGTTCCAAGTGGGAAAACAACGCATAACTTCCCACTTGAAGATAACTTAAGAAACATGCGCTTCGCACGAGTGGATGGCGAAAGTTGGTAGGGGTACTTTTTATTAGCAGATAGTGCAATAAAATATTGCTTAGAGGTATCCATTACTCACTCTTTGGCAACAACGTTATCACTTAGCTTTGGCCAAGCATTAATAACCGCATGAATAACCGTCGCTAGAGGGATGGCAAAAAATACTCCCCAGATCCCCCACAAACCACCAAAAATTAGTACGGCTCCAATAATTGCTGCGGGATGAATATTTACCATTTCAGAAAATAATAAAGGTACCAATAAATTACCATCAAGAAATTGAATGACTCCATAGGCAATCAGCACATACATCATTTCTGAGCCATATCCCCATTGAAAATACGCAACCATTGCAACAGGTACCGTTACTAATGCAGCCCCCACGTATGGTATCAATACCGATATACCGACAACAAACGAAAGCAATAAGGCATAATCGAGCGCTAAGAATAAAAAGGCGATGTAGGTAGCAACCCAAACAATGAGTATTTCTAAAAACTTACCGCGGACATAGCCTGATATTTTTCCATTAACCTCTTCCCAAACTGTTGCAACCAAAGCCCTATCTCGGGGCATAAAATTGGTAAACCACAACATAATTTTCTCTTTATCTTTGAGAAAAAAGAATACCAATAAAGGTACTACAATTAAATAAACCATGAATGACAGCAAATCGACAACCGATGCCAAGGAGAAGCTTACTACTTTTTGCGAAACATCTGTGGCTTGAGATTGGAGACGGCTTAAAATTTCACCTATTTGATCTTCTGAGACAATATTTGGATACTTAACAGGGAGCTGCATAATGACTTCTTGCCCTTCTGCTAACATATTTGGAATTTCCCGCATAAATTGAATAGCCTGACGCACAATCAATGGTGCTAAAACAATCAAAGAAATCAAGACTAAAAGCACAAAACTACTAAAGGTAATAATGATTGCAATAAAGCGAGGAACTCTGCGCCGACGCAACAAAGCTACGGCACCATCTAAAAGATAGGCTATGATTACAGCGGCTAATATTGGCGTCAAAATATCACCAACTAGCCCAATAGTAGCTGTTCCCATAATTAGCAATAAAGCTAAAATAGCCACTTGCGGGTCTGAGAAGTGGCGTTCATACCATTGATTCAGTAATTGTATCATTTATCTACTGCCCTATTATTTTCAGTTATCTAAGATTTAATGCGTAGTATGGAAAGAGAAAGGTTATTTTGTTTAGAGTTCTCAGAAAAGATACCAAGCAATAATTAGTCTCTAGCAAGTTTACGTTATACTTTCTAAAAGAGATGCTATTACATTTTCCAAGCTTATGGGGAAGCCATTCTACCTTGAGGAATCCCCTCCTTCTTCAAAGGTGTTGCATATGCATCTCTACAACCATCTGAAAAAATCATTTTTACATGGTTATTTTTTACCCTTTTTTTCTATGAATTCTTTTTTATATTTTCCATAGAACCCCTCAAAAACTATTTCAATTTTAGACATCACATCCTCAGTTGAAACACCTTGCATTACATGTTCTGTCATCAAAGCTGATACTTCATGCAACAAGTCTTGATCTTCTATCATGAAATAAGAAGATCTTAAACGCTTAATACCTTTTACAACACTCTCTCCATCGACCGCAGGAATAGATAAGGGTTCCTGCAACGTGGCAACTAGCTCTTCATCTGCCGCCCCTTCCTCTTTAGAGGTTAAAAACTCAGCAAATAATAACAATGTTTTGCGCTCATTATCATTAAGTTTTTTATAATATTTACACAGTTTACGTTCTTCTTTACTTAACTGAGGAGCTGGTGCGGCACTAGGAAACATTTTATTAAAATCCAGTTTAGTTATTAAATTTTAAGCTTCATACAAATTACAGGTAAAGCGAGTGAGTGTCACCCAGGAGTCCATTAATTTTAATAAAACTATATTTTTTCCCATAGAGAAACAGCTCTAGTTCGGACATTGATTAAGCAGAAGATGTAATATTAATCTCTCTAAGATATGTCTAGGCTTAGCTACAAAAACTCCCAGTGGATACATATAATCTGCTAGTTTATTTCTGACACAAAAAATCCCAGTAAACTGGGATTCTTAATATCTGCTACAAACTATCAAAAAATGATTGCTTAAGATGCTTCGCAATAACCACGCGCAAATTCAAGCAACTCTTCCATCGCTCTCACGCGGAACTTTTGACGCTGGCGTACAAAAGAGAAGTCTCTACTTAATGGTGGATCTAATGGAATAGGCACTAGAGACCCTAATTTTAATTCTTTACTAATACTTACACTGGATAGTATTGAAACGCCCATGCCAGCCTCCACAGCTCCTTTAATAGCTTCTGGGCTACCAAGTTCAAGACATGATTTTAACATTTGCATTTCTAAACCACGCTCACGCAAGTAATCCATAATAACTTCGCGCGTACCCGAGCCTTGCTCACGACAAATATATGGATACTTTAAAAGTTCCTCTATTGCTATCGGCTCACCCTTTTCAGCATAACTAGCAAGCTCATGCCCTGTAGGAACAACTGCAACCAAGTCATCGGTGCGACAAACTTCTGATACCAAGTTTTTATTGGTAACAGGTCCCTCAACAATACCAAGGTCAATCACATTATTCTCAACCATAGAGACAATGCCATCAGTATTTGATACACGTAAACGCAGTCTCACTTCAGGGTTATTTACTTTATATTTACCAAGAAGTGCTGGAAGCATATATTCAGAAATAGTTGTACTCGCCCCCAGAACAAGAGATGCACTAAAATTACCCGTCAACTCTCTAACGGCATTATCCATTTCTGCATACTGCTCAAATATGCGTTCCGTATATTCAAAGATCAAATGCCCCGCTTCTGTAAGCGTCACTTTATTATGGGCACGATCAAAAAGCCGAGTATCAAACTGATCCTCAAGCTGGCGTATTTGAAATGTTACTGCTGGCTGCGTCATATGAAGCACATCAGCCGCCTTTGTAAAACTCAACAAACGCGCTACAGCATGAAAAACTTGCAGTCTTCTATCAGACATAAATTTTATGATCTCCTACTCATATACAGAAACGCGACTCCGTTCGTCGCTTCTATTTATCGATATTTAATGTGAGTATCTAAAACTAACTTAAAGTACTCTAAATAATTGATAACATACCTACACGATCTTCCATCTTTATCTTCCAAAAGAAAACCCCATCCATCCAAAAAGTACTACAGTCCATACAAACAGGAAAACTTTATAATACTTACACAACTGATATATAGATCAAAACTATAAAAAAGCAACCAACTAATCGACATAAACACCTAATAAGATTAATTACTTTATCATTTCTACATAGTTAGTTAATTTATATTTAAAACTTTAAAACTCATGACTTTTCAGAGTCTACCTGAGTGTTATTATTCTGTTTTCGTAATTTCTCTGCATTTGCGGGTATTCTTGGATCATCATCATCCATTAAAATGCGGTATGCTGGCCCTTCTAAATCATCATATTGACCACTTTTAACTGTAAAAACAAATGCTACAATTACAATTAACATAACAAACACGCCTATTAATAGCGTTAATGATAGTGCACTCATAGAAATTCACCCTATTATTTTTTATACAGATCAGTTAAAACTCAGCAAGACCAGCAAATATACCCTTTTTAAGAATAGATGATACTATTTTCAACTTTTAAATCTGTACAATATTCAATCATGCGCAAACGTACTTTTATAATAGACTGCTCTAATAGCAACCATCTTTGCCAAGAGCTGCGACAAATTCTCAAGCACTTTGTCGATACTGCCTTTCCAGCCAATGGCTCTGAATGTGCTCGTGCTACTCGATCTTCATTAATAGACCTTGCAGATAAAATATTAAAGACCAGTGATCTACACGAGATAAGTACACGACAGCGTCCTCTCTTAAAAACAGCCATAAACTGGTACTTTGAAGAAATATCCCAGGATTCAACTCACCATCAAGAGTTATTAGCACTTATTGCAAAAAAGAAAAAATAAAGCCGCTTACCCTTTATGAATTGGAATAACCTTTTCAAAACCATCCACCCGTAATCCTTCAGGTGCCCAAGCATGTCCGTAAATAATTTCCCATGTAGCAGGGTACAAGCCATCACTATCCTTAAATACCTCGTAAGCAGCTTCAAAGTCGGCTAAGCGTTGTTTTCCCATCAAGCCTTTACTGCGCCCTGTGGTTGCATTACTTGCGCCGATATTCTTTATATCTTTCATTATCTCACGCACAGAGCTATAAGTTGTTGTTATCAATTCCATATCCATCACAGGATTAGAAAAGCCCGCTTGCAATAAGGCATCACCAATATCATGCATATCCGTAAACTGACTAGTATGAGGCGTATTGTCGACCTTGCCCCAACTTGCTCGTATTTCTTTTAAAGTATCGGGTCCAAAAGTCGTGAACATTAGCAGACCTTGAGGTGCTATCACCCGTCGAAAACCTTTGAATATGGCAGGAAGATCATTACTCCATTGCAGCATAAGGCTAGATATTAATAAGTCGATGCTATCTTCCTTCAATGGCAATTTTTCAGCATCAGCACATACACAGCGTGGTTTTTTACTTAGCCAACCGCCCTTTTTTTTAGTTTTTTTAAGCATGTTAACAGCTAAATCAAGCGCGACTATTTGTGCTTTTGGATAGCGTTTTAGCATCGTCTCCGTAATTCTACCAGTACCACAGCCCAAATCTAAAACATAGTTAGGCTGTAAGCGTATGTAGTCCAAGCGCTCAATCAAACGTCCCGCCACTTCTTGTTGCAATACCGCAGAGGCATCATAAGTTTCTGCTGCACGCTCAAAACTTTTACGTACTTTTGCTTTATCTAAGTGATGCTGTGTATCCACTAAATATTCCTATAAAAATGTAGTTGGGGAAAAGGCATGTGATTACTTTGCCGTTAAGAACTCAATGACGGTATTCTCAAATTGCTCGGGGTGCGTCATAAACGGAGCATGACCAGCATCGGAGATAATTTTCAGGCTGGCAGCAGGGAATAACCGCCTTAAATCACTCTCTATTTTAACAGGAACTAAACGATCCTTTTCACCCAGCACCCATAATTGCTGATGATCTGTGGTTAGTTTCCGAAAATCTTGATGTTTTAATATGTCCAGCCCAAGCATTAGCGCCGCTTCATCAGGAAGGTTTTTCAGTAAATTATCTCGTAATTCTCGCTGGATGGCTTGAGAGCCTTTAACACCCATAAATTGCAAAGCTATAAAGCGCTTAATTGTCCCCTGAATATCTTTTAATAAATTATCAGAAAAGGCTTCGAGCACTTCCCTAGACATTGCATTTTTCCAGTTACAGGAATCAGAAAATCGTGGTGTACTGGCAACCATCACAACACGCTTAACAAGTTCTGGACGCTGCCGCATTACTTCTTGAGCAATCAAACCACCCAACGACCAACCCATGATATGCATTGGATGTTTTATCAGCGGTAAAATATGATCGACAATTTCAGCTAAATTTTGCGCATGTACTTCATGGTTATCACCATGCCCTGGCAAATCAAGCCATATAACTTGAAACTGGCCCTCCAAGCTTTCTTTTACTGTATCCCAAACGGATATATTCATGCCCCAGCCATGCAAAACTAATAAAGAATCACCATTCGCCACGCCTTGTTTTTTTGACCTTAAAACTGTACTCAATTATTTACTCTTCAATTCTGCCTAGGTATATCCACCTGCTTATTAGCCCTAAATTGAGCAAGCATTACAAGCTGTGCTATTATCCTATGTTAATATTTTTTAGTTAGTAGAAAATCCCCTCACCTATCACCAAGCAAAGGATTTACTATGTCTGTAGTCCCATATTTTCTTATTATTTTCGCCTATCTAATTGGCTCTATTTCTGCGGCAATTCTCATTAGTAAACTACTCTCACTGCCCGATCCTCGAACTGTTGGTTCAAAAAACCCTGGTGCCACAAATGTACTACGCTATGGCGGTAAAAAAGCGGCTATCCTCACACTTTTAGGTGATTCACTCAAGGGGCTTATCCCCATTTTAATTGGACATTCATTAGGTTTAGCTTACGAATGGCTGATACTTGTTGGTATTGCAGCATTTTTAGGGCATTTATTTTCCCTCTACTATGGGTTCAAAGGTGGCAAAGGTGTTGCGACAGCAATAGGAGTTTATCTTGGTTTAAACCCCATTGTAGGACTTGCTATTATTGCCACTTGGTTATCTGCTGCATTTGCTTTTAACATTTCATCACTCGCCGCACTCATCGCAACCTTGCTTGCACCTTTTTACTTTTACTTCATTACACGATCTGTTCCACTGCTCATTGGTCTACTTGTTATTACTGCATTTATTTATTGGAAACATCGTACAAATATCAAAGATATTCTTGATGGCACAGAGAAGACAATTACTAAATAATAGATGACTTCTCACTTTATTTGTTTACAGTAGCAGTCTTTCAGGGAACTTCGAATTACAAAAACTTATGTCCGATACTTTAGAGCTCACAAAAAAACTTATCTCTCGCAACTCTATTACTCCAGATGATAAAGGTTGCCAGCAACTTTTAATTAATTATCTTGAGCCATTGGGTTTTGTAACTGAAAAAATGCGTTTTGACGATGTTGACAACATATGGCTACGCAAGGGTACAAAGTCTCCACTATTTTGTTTTGCAGGGCATACCGATGTCGTCCCTACTGGTGCAGAGTCGGATTGGGATAGCAACCCCTTCGAGCCAGAAATTCGCAATGGTTTACTTTATGGTCGTGGCACCGCCGATATGAAAGGCAGTATTGCTGCTTTCACCATTGCCACCTCCCGTTTTGTGAAAAAACACCCTAATCACAATGGCTCTATTGCTTATCTCATTACTAGCGATGAGGAAGGCCCAGCAACAAATGGCACCGTAAAAGTCATTGAAACACTAGAAGCGCGTAATGAAAAAATTGATTGGTGTTTAGTGGGGGAGCCATCTAGTACCAAAAGAGTTGGGGATATTGTTAAAAATGGACGGCGCGGCTCCTTAGGTTGCAAGCTCACCATTATTGGCAAACAAGGTCATGTTGCCTACCCTCATCTTGCCAGCAACCCTATCCACCTAGCCGCGCCCATGCTTGCAGAGCTTATTGCAATGAAATGGGATCAAGGTAATGACTTTTTTCCACCGACTACTTTTCAGGTTTCAAATTATAATTCAGGCACTGGAGCGACAAATGTTATCCCTAGTACCGCAGAGATTATTTTCAATTTTCGTTTTTCAACCGAAGTTACTGCGGACGAATTAAAACAAGGCGTTGTAAATTTATTAGAAAAACATCAATTGAGTTATGATATTGAATGGAATTTATCAGGACTGCCTTTCTTAACAGCAGAGGGTGAGTTAGTTGCCGCCGCAGTTAAAGCCATTCAGAAAGTTGTTGGCATACAAACTGAGTTATCAACATCTGGTGGAACATCGGATGGCCGATTCATTGCCCCTACAGGGGCGCAAGTTCTCGAACTTGGCCCACTCAATGCCACTATCCACCAAGTAAACGAGTGTGTGAGTATTGAAGACCTTGATACACTTGAAGAGATTTATTATCAAATGCTTATTGAATTATTAACTACTTAGGCAACTTTCTTTTTCTTCGTTGGAAAAAGAAAAATAAGACTAAATATAAGGGAAACAAGGGTCTCAAGTAACGCAATAAAAAAGCCCGTTGTCTTCTTTATAATTTTACCACCACGGAGCATGCCTTTTCCTAATAGCTTTAAATAGCCCTTAGTTTTTGTACCATGCTTTGCCGCTACCTTTTCCAAATGACGTAAATCATCGGTTGTTTCCACATATTTTAATAGATGCAAGGTGTCTGCAACCGAACTAGACTTGTGTATAGCACTCACCCGCGATGCTACTTTTTCTAATGGTTTTATGGCTTTAGGATGATAAGCACTTTTTGCAGCATGAATAATATTTTTCATGCCTTTGCGGCTTTTAGCAATTTTTATAAAACGACTCCAATCAAAGACATTTCGCGCCAAACGTAATAGTTGTTTTTGAAAGGAAGCACTCAAATAACGTGCTTTTTTAGCCATTTTAACCAAGGAAACGCCCGCTTTAGCTGGAGCCGCAGACCCTGCACTACCAATGGTTAAAGCGGTCAACCCTATTCCAGCCCCTGATAAAGTCGCTACCAACTCATCAACAGGCTCTTGTGCTTGATAGTGCTTATACTCTGCATGTAAATCACGCACATCACCCACCACTGTAAAATCAGCAGTGATTGCGCCTGCAACACCCGCCCCTGTACTTCCCTTTCCTGATACAAAGCCTTGAACAAAACTACCAACATTGTCTTTAATTCTACGACCTTTGGTATCTTGTTTTTCTAATTCTTGCTGATACTGGTCGTAATACAATGAGTAACCATGCTGTCTAGAAATATTGATATACATGCGCGCATCATCAAAACGCCCCGCAGAGATAGCCCCTGTTATTTCTTTATGCAGTACTTGCGCACTAATCGTTGTCGTCATCAAACGATGCGCATCAGCAGGCACTTCTTCATACTCCCAATGCCCTGCTAACTGCTTTAAACTCATAGCCAGTGCAGAAAGAGCAATAATTAAAAAAACCAGTCTAAGTGATGATTGCACGTGAAAATTATCTCATTTAAAACCTGTCTGAAAGAATGGCTAAGAACTGAAATTTAATTAACATCCCAAAATTTATGATTTTGGTAAGCGTCGCCATTGCCCATCAATCAAGCCTTCTATTGGTTGATAACGTGTTTTATAGTTCATTTTCTGGCATTCTTCAATCCAATAGCCAGGATAAACATAATCCAAACCTAGTGTCTTAGCGTGCTCTATCTCCCATAAGACAGCAAATACACCTAATCCACGTTTATGACCAATAGCTGGATCAAAGAAGGTGTAAACGGCAGATAAGCCTGATTCGATCACATCTATTGTTGCCACACCGACCAGCACTTCGTCCGCATAAAATTCAACAAATCTAGTCTCGCACCAATCGGAACCTAAAAACTCATCAACTCCTTCGTAATCGGTACTGTCATGGCGAGCTTCTAAATAGTCTGCATAAATTGGCAGATATTCATCTTTAAAGTCACCATCATTAATGACAATCTTTAAGTCTTGATTAGCTTTCCAGTTACGACGCTGGCTACGGCTAGCTTTAAATTCAGTGACATTAATACGCGTGGTTTTACACTTGGTACAAGATTGACAATAAGGTTTATATACCTGCTGCCCACTACGACGAAACCCTGATCGAATCAAGTAGTCATATACAGTAGGCGTCATCGGAAAACTAGGATCAATAACTGCATTTCTGGCAATAACACTGGGTAAATACGAACAGGCGTGTAGAGCTGTAGGGTATATCTTTAGGGGTTGGCTTAATTTCATTTTTTATTGGGGTATTATTTAGAATAATTCAGATTTAAAATAATCTGGTACAACTACTTATTCATAAAAGTTAAAACACGGCTACAACATAAAATCATATTGGGGGGAGATTTTAGTGTAGATATTTATAAAGATACTGTGCGACTACATTTGCTCAAACTCATAAAAAACAGACTTAGCGCAATGCAACAACACTATCAACAAGATCCTGTAGAACAAGCTTTATCTCGCAAACCTTCTGGGTCGACAATTAAGATAGAGCCTTTGGATTCTTCAATAAAGCCTAAACGTCTCCAGTCCGATAAAAAGCGACTGACTGTTTCTATGGTTAAACCCAGTAAGTCGCCTATTTCACTACGAGAAAGTTCTAGCTTTATCCAGTTTTTATTGTCCAAACCTTCACACCATTTTAATAGGAATGAAGCTAGTTTTTCAGGTGCTTTTTTAGCACCTAGTTCAAGCATCATATCCTCAGCTTCGCGGATGTTTTTCAACCAACGATCCATCATCGCACTACTAATTTCGGTATTATTCAATCTCAATTGGATCAAGTCTTTTAAGGGTAAGCGACAAACTTCACTTTTGCTAATTGCAACCGCTGTATGGTTGTAATCCTCTTCTACAAAGCCATCAAAACCAAATAAGTCTCCTTTCTTAAGAATTCGGACTATTTGTGTACGACCATCAGGTAGACTCTTCGTTAACTTAATTAAGCCCTCTCGTAAAGTATAGGCATATTCTGCAAGTTCGCCTTGTTCGTAAACAATTTCATTAGATTTACAGTTTAAAATAGAAGTATGGAAATCTTTTATATCAGTTTTCAGTATTTCTTCCGACAAACCCGAAAAAATACTGCGATAACGAATAGGACAAGTCAAACAATGACCCTTCCCTGTAATATTTGGCATAAGGAGCCCATTGTGACTTTGATAAAAACGTTAATGATGAAAGCTCTAATTAGAACTTTCTTAAGAGGAGTTATTTAATCCCTTAAATGACATTTGAAAGATTAATAGCTAAACTGTTATTGAACAAGAAAGCCTAGATAACAGGGGATGTTATTAGAGGCATTCCGACTAAACGCTAGTGCTATTATTACATTTTGACCTAACTGAAAGCTACCTTGGTACTTTCAACACTTGACCAATACGAATAACATTAGGATCTTCAATAGTATCTTTATTTGCTTCGTATAAGGCAAGATAGTTAGTGCCACTTCCATAAACACGTTGCGCTATCTTAAAGAGCGTCTCTCCCTCAAGTACAGTGATAGTTGTAACAGAAGCACCCACTTCGGTAACACTTGGCTTACTCTTAGCCACACTAGGAACGACATTTCTAAGCGTTGCGGGCTTTAACTCCTTTTTCTCTGTGGCTACTGCCACCTCTTTACTAGGTGCTTTTGTTGCATCAGGAGTCTTAGGCTTGGAACCATCCGTATCAGCAGATAATTCTGCTTGCAAAGATTGAACGTAAGCATCTTTACTATCTCCAGCTGCAATTGCTTTATTTTCACCCACAATATTTTCAAGTGCTTTACTTGCAGACTCAATCGTTTTTTCAGATACCGCTTCTTCCCCGACACCTTCTTTCTTTATCGTCAACATCGCTGCGGATACAGCACTACGAATATCATTAAGCTTATTGCCCTTTAGAAGAGCAGAAGAAACAATATTTTCCAGCTTACTTTCTAGCTGCGAATCTTGAGCTGTATCTGACTCACCTTTTGTTGAAGTATCAGCCAATAAACCTTTAATCTGCGCAGATATTTTTTGTTCTAAAGCAGAAAAACCAGCCTCAGATTTAGGGATTATAGAAGGCTCAGCCGCAAGCTCTTTAGATGCTACTCCCTCATCCATGCTTGTTTCTTTTGCCTCAGCACTCAAAGCATCTAGCATTGCTTTATCTTTGTCTGCCGCAACAACTAGCTGACTACTCAAAACTAATAGAGAGCTTAATAAAAATATAGGGCGCAGAATCTTCATATTGATTACCTTATTGTTATGGTGTTACTACCGTTAAGCCTAATAACAGCCAAGACTGCATTCCACCGCGATACCAAAATAATTTTTCAGCGGGATAACCCATATCAATTAGGTTTCCAATCGCTCTAGGCGACTGTCCACACCAAAGACCATTACAAAATAACAGTAGTTCTTGAGCATTTTCAAAGTCCCATTTGCTATCCGTTTCAGTAGCACCTAATAATTTAAGAATACGTCGTGTATGTTCGCTTTCTAAGCCGCCATCTAAAATACTAAAAGGGATATTAATAGAACCAGGAATAGTGCCTTTCTCAAACCAATCTGGCAGTCTAGCGTCAATTAATAAGCCTTTACCATTTTTAACTTCTTCATCAAGAAAAGATAATAACTCTGCCTCACCTACCGTCTTAACGCCTTCGTGAATTTCCATCGGTTGAACACAAAAAGGAGGACAAGCACGGGATGTCTTAGCAAAACCATTGGTTAGTTTATTTTTTGAATTTTGGATTCTCTCGATAGTAACTGTCTTCCCACCATAGGTAATATCAAGACTATTGACATCCTTGGTAATACCCACTTTATTTTCTGCGTATGAATACGCGGGAATCAGTAATAAGCCACTCGTGACAGCTAGAATAAAAAATTTAAACAGTGTTCTTACCTTCATATATTTCACCTTGAGATGACAATTACTGGTTTTCAATTAACCTAGGAGGCTGACCGAGAATAGAATAAGCGACCGCTGTTCTCAGACAACCTCCGTAGTAGAGCCAATGACATTAATAGCCTTATTTTTGCGATTTCGCAACTTCTGACTGAACTGCTTCCTGAATATCTTGCTCAATAGAGTCTTGAACAACATTCTGCAATGCATTTCGCAAACTATCCGCTGGACTGTTTTTGTTAGATATTTGTTTTTCCTTATCAATTGCTTGCGTACTTTTTATCTGTTTCTCTATTGTTGGCGTCTTTGCTTTTTCAGGCTCTTTATCAGCCGAATTAAAAAAATAAATAATAATTGCTAACAATACGAGTCCAACTACACCAAAGCCTATTTTTTTATTCATTTATCCTTCCTCAGTATTTAGCTACTTGCTCGCTTCATAAGAATTTGCATTGATTTTCGTAACAATTCAACGGCCTTAGCAAGTGCGCCTATTTCATCATTACTTTCAATAGAAATAGGTGTCTCCAAATCCCCCATACTGAGTTTTTCAACATTTTCAGTCAGAGTAAGCAAAGGCTTAGAAATAGAATTTGAGAGAAATCTCGCCAAAGCAACCGTTAGTAACAGTGCTAGTAAAGCAACACCCAAGAAAACATAAAGGAAATTATTAACGGCTTTAAAAATAATATTTTTAGGTGAGATATTAACGACCGAACCTAAGGAAAAGCTTTCATCGGCTATTTTAATCGGTACAAACGTAACAATATCATTACTGGTTTCTAAGTTTTGAACATCCGTCGCGCGTGATATTTTATCTTTCAGCTTAGGGCTTTCCTTAAATAAGTTTGCCTTTTTGTTAAGCTCTTGAATACTACTCCATGCATTTTTTTCATCAGGGTGATAGTAGTAATAACCACCATTATCAATAAAGACTAGCTGCTCACCCTCTGTCGCTTGAGAACTAATGATATCTATTATTTTTTGCGCCTTAACATTTAGAACCACTATACCCTGTAGTTTCTTTTTCTTATCAAACACTGGTGTTGAGAAACGAATAGTGGGATTGTAGGGTGTTTCAATTTTCCCTAGCTCACGATTAAGATCTAACTTAGTAACCAGTAATTTGCCATCTTTAAGCTTTAAAGCCTCATTAACATAGCCACGTGTTTTTTTAGTTTTTAGCTTAGTTTCTGAAACTATTTTTGTTTTATCGCCCTTGTGATTTACGCGAACAATCTCTTTACCTGATATACCAATAAAACGTACCTGACTATAAATTTTCTTCTGTGCTGCAAATTTTGCAAAACTGGAACGTAAATTGGTCAGTAACAATCGTTCGGAAGTACTACTATCGGACGCTAAAGCTGAGAGATACAAATGTAGTGCTGGAAAATCTCTTAGATAAAAGACATCGCTACTCACATTACCCAAATAACCATTAATCTGCTCACTGACTAGTGCCATCTTACTTTTATGCGCAGAAACACTGCTTTCTTTTAATGATTCTGTCGTTGAAAAGAAGGTATAACCACCAATCAATAAAGTTGGTAATAATGTAACCGCTAATAAAATGGCTAACAGTTTGTTTTTTATACTATTCATAATAGTTTCTACATTTATTGTTTTTCTATATGAGGGAGCTTGAATATTCTTCTTTAAGGAGCTTCTGATTAAGACTCTACTGCAAACCGATCAATTACACGTTGCGCTTGCTCTGCAAACTCATGTTGCTCTGTCTTTGGATCTAAACCTTGCTGCGTAATTTCAACTAAAAAAGACAGATTTTCATGACTTTGAATGTAAGTCTTTTTCCATTTATTAACATCATCTTCAAAGACAAAAATAGCAGCAGGGCCTAAATATTTTTTCAAAATATCTGCGAGCTGATCCAATACAGGTTGAAGCTCTTCATCTGTTGGCGGAGTTTGATCAGCTTTTCCCTGCGGTGCTAAACTTGCTATTTTCTCTTGCTGCTCTTCTTTAATCTTACGTTGTACTTTAGTCCTTGCAGATTTAATCCCCATATTAACCAAAGGAAAGTTAATCTTTTTATCTGTCAACAAAATGGCAATGCAGGTTTCATGCATCAAATAAGTAACTAAAAATTTATCTCCAATAGAAAAATAAATTTCATTATGTGACTTATTAATTGCTTTTAATGCTGAAAAAATTTGATCTATTAAATCATGTGATAACGCTATCGATTCCGCAGCATCCTCAGGAAAAGTAGAAACAGGATCCTTCCCCTCTTGATAAATACAGGCATGATGTACACCACGAAGAAGCGTAATACCTTTTAGTATACTTTCCATCAAACTAAACCCACTGTAGCATATCCTCTATTTTTTGACTAAGTGCTGGCACAGACACAGCCTTACTTGAACTCACGCCTAATGAGCGCTCTTGCTCAACAAACACAGTTAAGTTGTCATCATCAGGGCCTCGCAGCATGATTCTGTGAATGGTTCCCATATTGCTCGCTTCTTCTAAGACAGGGGTAATACCCGACAGAAAAGCGATAAATTCATTAATATCATCATCATTAATTGTTGAATGCAATAACTCTCCGATAGAGTTGGTTAATGTCACACCGTTGACACCTTCTAAAGTTGCGACGTTCCCTAGAGTTTTCTCATCCAAATTAAGCACATCCGCAGAAGAATTTGCTAAAGCCGCTTCGTCAGGTTGCTCTTCTTGCACATTATCTATCACTGCCGCATCTTCAATGATATTACTTTCAGAGATCGCCTCCTTCAAAAGTCCTTGCTCTTCAACTACGATCTTCTCATCAACGATCACACCAACGTCATCGGGACTAACTATGGCAGAAGCACTAACAATACGCCCCATCAAAGCATGTACCAACTGCTCAACCTCATGCCTATCTCTAGCATCAACAAATCTTACCTCAGCATCTAGCTTTAACTCTTTCAGCCACAGCTTATAAGTTGACAAGGGCACATCATCATCCATATCTGAACGTGTTACGCCAATGATGAGTTGTTGGGATGCAATTAAATCTGCAAACTGCTCCACATAGTATTTTAAGTCTCGAAAAGGATAGTTCCGTGTATTATCTAGTAAGATGATAATACCATGCGCTCCTTCTGAGAGAATTTCCCACATGAAGTTAAAACGCTGTTGACCAGGCGTACCATAAACATAAGCCGTATCGTCATTAACCTTTACAACGCCAAAATCCATTGCCACGGTAGTACTTTGTTTTCTTTTATTCGTCACTTCATCACTAACAGCAACATCTGTCACAAAAGCATTATTATCTGTCAGGGAGTTAATCGCGGTGGTTTTACCCGACCCAACAGGACCCGCAACTATTATTTTATACTTCATTTATTTGCCCTTTGGCTCACTTCGACATTGCTAGCAGTTGTATTTGTAGCACAATGAGATGTTTTTGCACACTCTACGTGGATATTCTGCATTTGTCATATATCAAAATACATATGATTAAAATTCTGTCAGTTTCTCCCTGATAATAATCTTTATCCCTAACACACTACCAATAAAAACGACAAACTGTTATTTTGTCACCTCATTTTAATCAACGATATTTAAGCACATGAGCAAACGTAAAATACTAGTCACCAGCGCCCTTCCCTATGCAAATGGATCTATTCATTTAGGTCATATGGTTGAATATATCCAGACTGATATTTGGGCACGCTTCCAACGTCTACGCGGCAACACTTGCTACTATGTTTGTGCTGATGATGCACATGGCACACCCATTATGTTACGTGCTCAACAAGAAGGTATCGAACCACAAGAATTGATTGATAAATCAAACGTAGAGCATCAAGCCGATTTTGCTGATTTTAATGTCGTATTTGATAATTACCACTCAACACACTCCGATGAAAACCGTGAACTCTCCGAAACCATCTACCTTGCCGCTAAAGCTGGTGGACATATCAGTCAGAAAGTCATCAAACAATCTTATGACCCTGAAGCCAATATGTTTTTGCCAGATCGTTTTATCAAAGGTGAATGCCCAAAATGTGGTGCCGCCGATCAATATGGTGATAACTGCGATAGCTGTGGTGCAACTTACTCAACCACCGAAGTTGTTAACCCCTATTCTGTTGTCACGGGCGTAACACCTATAGAGAAAGACAGTGAGCACTATTTCTTTAAGCTAAATGATTTTGATGACTTCTTGAAAGAATGGATTGATAGTGATTCGGTACAAACCGAAATTGCTAACAAAATGAAAGAGTGGCTCAATGACGGCTTAAGCGATTGGGATATTTCTCGTGATGCACCTTACTGGGGCTTCAAAATCCCAGAAACAGACGATAAATATTTCTACGTTTGGCTAGATGCTCCTATTGGTTATTTAGCATCATTCAAAAACTATTGTGATAAAAATGAGCTTGATTTTGATGAGTTTTGGAAAGAAGACTCAACCGCAGAGGTACATCACTTTATCGGCAAGGATATTGCTTACTTCCACACCTTATTCTGGCCTGCTGTTTTAAAATCAGCGGGTTATCGTATTCCTACAGCAGTTCATTGCCATGGTTTTCTAAAAGTAAATGGGCTTAAAATGTCCAAATCACGCGGTACATTCATCCAAGCGCGTGTATTTTTAAATCACCTACCTGCAGAACCACTACGCTATTACTACGCAGCAAAACTGAGCAATACCGTAGAAGATATTGACCTTAACTTGGAAGACTTCCAACAGCGCATCAACAGTGATTTAGTAGGAAAAGTTGTTAATATAGCCTCACGCTGCGCTAGCTTTATTACCAAAAAATTTGATAGTCAACTATCTGCAGAACTGCCCGATACTGCTCTTTACCAGCAATTTATTGATGCTAGCGACAGTATTGCTGATGCCTACGAAACACGTCGCTATAGCCGTGCCATGCGCGAAGTAATGGCACTAGCCGATCTTGCCAACCAATATATTGACGAAAACAAACCGTGGGTACTCATCAAAAATGATGCTACCAAAGATCAGGTGCAAGGTATTTGCACCCAAGGCGTAAATATGTTCCGCGCCTTAGTCAGCTATCTCAAACCTGTGTTGCCTGAGTTAGCCCAAAATTCGGAGCTGTTTTTAAATGCAGGAGAATTAGACTGGAACAGCGTGACATCCCCCCTTCTCAACACCAACATCAATAAATTTAAACCTTTGATGACCCGTATTGAAACTGACAAAATTGACGCCATGCTGGCAGAAAACAAAGTGGTACTAGAAGCGATGCAAGCCTCCCAACAAGCACCAAAAAAAGCCAGCAGTTCTCTTAATGATGATCCTATCAGTGACACCATTGAATATGATGACTTTGCCAAAATAGACTTGCGTGTAGTTAAAATCATCAAAGCAGAACATGTAAAAGGCGCTGATAAGTTACTCCAACTCACTCTTGATCTAGGCGGAGAAACCCGCAATGTATTTGCAGGCATAAAATCTGCTTACGACCCCACTGATTTAGAAGGAAAAATGACCATAATGGTAGCCAACCTTGCTCCACGAAAAATGCGTTTTGGTATGTCGGAAGGCATGGTTCTAGCCGCAGGTCCAGGCGGTGAAGACCTCTTTGTGTTGAACCCTGATGAAGGGGCTTTAGCAGGAATGCGGGTTAAGTAAATATTATATTGCGCTCTTCAATTCGCCAATAAAAATTTCCACCGAGTCAGGTTTAGAAACCCTAAACCTGACTTAGGAGGAGAAACCTCATTGCTTGGTGAAAAACATTGCGCCACATCAAATTTACATTGATACAAAACACCATGATTTTTTAAGCTTCATTTCAGCTACATCAAATAAAGTTACGTCATCAACAAGAAGAAAGAGGTTCCACAAATCCTTCTTCAATGACTTAATAAAATGGTGAACACAATGAAAATCAGAAAAAATTTATTACAAATCGCTATCGTAACCATCATTGCAACAAGCTCTGTTGCAGCCTCTGCTTACAATAACTCCAGCCAAACCTCAACTGCCAATGCGGAACTAGCTAAACACTTAGTTTTAATGCGTGAAGAGGAGAAAATTGCTCGTGACGTTTACCGAGTCCTGTACCAGTCAACAGGAATACAAGCCTTTGCAAACATCACCCAGTCTGAGCAACGTCATATGGATGCAATGGGAAAACAGTTAGCTCGCTTTAACCTAGCTGACCCTATTACTGATGATGCAACAGGTGCTTTTAACAACCCTGAGTTTAAAAAACTTTTCAAAGAACTGACTGAAAAAGGTCAAGCCTCCAATTTAGATGCCTTAATGGTGGCAGCCTATATCGAAGAACTTGATATTCAAGACCTACAGAAAGCGATTGCTAGTACAAAGGATGAAAATCTAAACAAGGTATACGGAAACCTACTTCGCGGCTCTCGCAATCATCTTCGTGCTTTTGTAAAGCAAATTGATAAGCAAGGTATCGCATACAAAGCTCAACTCATGCCTCAAAGTGAGGTTGATATGATACTTGCTTCCGCTCAAGAGCGCGGCAATGGCGGTGGTGGAAAAGGGCATGATAAGGGACACGGAGAGGGTCAAGGGCATGGAAAAAGAATGGGTAATATGCACTGAATAAAAGAATGAACTGATCGTATGTAAGCACAGTTACTAGAGAGAAACTCTCATCATACTGGGAGTTTTTCAAGCTAATGAAATATGCCTTAGTTTTGAGACTAGCCTACAAGCTCTACATGGGGTATCTTGTAAGCTATTAAGTATCGGTACGACACACCTTCCAAAACATCCTTAAGCTCGCCACCAAAGGAAAATAATATGCATAAGTTACGATCCCACTCTCTCTTTCTGCGCTCTTCTTGTTCCTTGTTAGTTTTAAGCTCTTTTATACTGTCATCATCAGCATCTGCGGCGGGTTTTGCAATCATCGAAAACTCTGCTTCTGGCATGGGTAAAGCATTTGCAGGTGCTGCGGCTGTTGCAGAAGACACCTCTACCATTTGGTTTAACCCATCAGGGATGACGTACTTGTCTGAGCATAATGGTGGCAAGGCAGAGCTATCAAATAGCTTACATATTCTTGTTGTAGGTAATGACTTCAAAGATAAAGGCAGTGCACCACCCGCATCTTTAGGAGCCGCCAGTATTAATGGTAAAAAAGATTCAAAACACTCGGGTATAGGTGTTGTGCCTAATCTGTATTACATGCGTCCTATTAATGATCGCCTAAATTTTGGTATTGCTGTCAATGGTCCGTTTGGATCAAAAACAGAATATGATGAAGATTGGGTGGGACGTTATCAAGCGACTGCAACTGATATGAAAGTAGTTAATATCAACCCCTCTCTTTCTTGGAAGGTAAACGACAAACTCAGTATTGGTGGAGGTGTTAGCGCACAATATATTGAAGTTAGTCTGGGTAGTTCGGTTGATTCTGCGGGTGCTTGTCGAAAGGTTGGTGTAGGTGTTGCTGCCGCAACAAACTCAACAGCTTTAATTGACTATTGTAATACGACTTACCCTAAAGCAGCTCAACACGAAAATGATACACAAGCAGTTGTTGAAGGCGATGGTATTGGTTATGGCTTTAATGTTGGCTTACTTTATCAGCCAACAGATGTAACTCGTGTGGGCGTTGCTTACCGCTCTAAAGTTTCTCATTCACTTGATGGAAAAGCTAAATTTGATGTAAATGCGGGCCTATTACCTGTTATTGCTCAAACTGGTATTAATAATTTCACTAACCGTGATATTACGGCAGCGATTGATTTACCAGACTCTTTTTCTGTTTCTTTAGCACATAAATTTAATAGCCGTTTAGAATTACTGGGCGATGTGACATGGACAGGCTGGAGTTCATTTAATGAACTTTTAGTGAAAGAAAAGGCAACAGGAAAAGAGGTAAGCAGAGTGCCTGAAAAATGGAATGACGTTACACGCGTATCGCTCGGTGCTAATTACAAATACAACGATAAGCTTACGTTAAGAACTGGCGTTGCATTTGATGAAGAAGCAATCCCTTCTGCTCGCTATTTAACACCGCGCATTCCTGGTGCTGATCGTACTTGGCTTTCTTTTGGTGCTGGCTACAAGATCAACAAAAAGATGAGTGTTGATGTGGGTTATTCACATTTGTTTATGGATGAAACTGCTATCGACAACCCTGGCGAAAGCGGTTATTCCGTAAAAGGTCTCTACAATAATAACGTTGATATTCTCAGCGCTCAAATCAACTACAAATTTTAAGGAGAACTCATCTAATGCGATTATTTACAACAGCTCCCGTTATTCTGACATCTTTATCAGTCGCCGTGCTTTTGACCGCTTGTGGTGGAGGCTCCTCCAAACATGACTTTACTCAGCCACACGAGGCTGAAGCTAGCACTCCAACACACGGCCCTATTTTTGACCCTGCCAATGGTAATATCCCAACCACTAATGACTTACTATTTGCAGGCTCTACCGATGGCACACTAAATATACCAAATACCAGCAACAACCCTATTATTGCTGCCGCTAATGAACTCGATGGTTTCTCTACCACTATCCCCGTTACTGCTGATTTTGGAATGTCACTTGATCCTACCAGCTTAATGCTTGGTGATACTGTACGAGTTTTTGAGGTTGTTAAAAATGCTCAAGGCGCAGTATTAAGTGTTACTAAAGAACTCACTACCGCAGACATCATTGTTGCCCCAACAGGTGCTAAAGCAACGACTTTGGCGTTAGTTCCTCGCAAGCCCTTTAAGGAAAGCACCAGCTATTTGGTCGTTTTGAGCAATGGCATAAAAGGCACTGACGGTTTACCAGCTCAAGCACCTGCAACTTACTTAATCGCTAAAAGTAAAGTCTTAGCAGGTACAGATTACGCCGCTTTAGAACCTCTTTCACAACTTATCGGCAATATGGAAGCGATAGCAGTATCACAGGGTGTTAATAAAGATAAGATCATTCTTACATGGTCATTCACGACTCAATCCATCACTCCTGTTATGAATGCGATTGCTTCTAATGCAACGGCTGGCAAAATTGTAATGGCTCCCACAGGCATGACAACCAACGACATTGCCTCAAGTCTACCTGGTATTGCCGACGTTTCTATTGGAACGCTCGATGTACCTTATTACCTCGAAACGCCTAGCACAGCTAATCCATCAGCGCCCCGCACAGGATCATGGAAAAGCGCAGGTGGTAGTGCTTTAACACGCTTTAATATTACACCCGTAGCAAATAGCACGCTAACGACTCCTGTTATAATGACCACACCAAATGCTAACTCAGGACAAACAAAGCCTGCTGCTGGCTGGCCCGTTGTCATGTACCAACATGGAATTACCCGCGTGCGTACCGACATGCTCGGCTATGCTGATGCAATGGCGTTGGCTGGTTTTGCAGTAATCGCAATTGATTTACCATTGCATGGAATAACAGATAGCTCTAGCCTGCTTCATGCAGACAACACTCCATTCCCTAATGATGTAGAGCCAACTTTTGGCGTAGACTTTTTAGACAACACCTCTGGCGCACCAATACCCGATGGTATTGTAGATGCATCAGGTGAAAATTTCATCAATCTAACCAGCCTACTCACCTCGCGAGACAATGTACGCCAAGGTGTTTCTAATTTACTAGTATTACGTCGCAGCCTAGAAAACATTCCTAATATTGATGCAACTCGTGTTGGTTTCGTAGCACATTCATTAGGTGGCATTATTGGCGTTCCCTACCTTGGTGTAGAAAGCAAGTCACTACCAAGCTCTTTGATTACAACAGGCGCGAGCATTAGCACTATTTTACGTGACTCAGCGGTTTATGGGCCTATTGTTAAAGGTGGTTTAGCGGCACTTGGGGTAACGGGTGACAACTATAACAAGTTCTTATTAGGCTCTCAGTGGATACTCGACTCCGCCGACCCAGCTAACTTCGCGATGGATGCGGCAGATATTCATCCTATACACATGATAGAAGTCGTGGGCGATGGAGGCACTGATCATCTTGCTGACCTAACAGTCCCTAACTCAAGTACCGAAATCCTTGCAAATTTAATCGGCGCAACAGCAGCATCCGATGCTGTTAACGCTGTTTCTATCGGTTCGCCTAGAATAGCAAGGTTTATACAAGGTCATCACAGCTCTATTCTTGATCCTAGTCGTGGCGCTCCTGCTGGTAGCAGCTACCTGAATGTATTTATTGAAATGCATTCGCAGTTGGTTAAATTTCAGGTCAGCAATGGAACCGCAGTTGTTATTACAGATGACGCCATTATTTTAAAGTAAGCTATTGAAACGAAAAAATATAAGACCTCATTCAGAAATGAATGGGGCTTTTTTATGGGCAGATACGGTTATTACTCTGCTTGAATATTAAACCAAAAATATATCCCGAATTGGATGTTGCTCATTACATCATTCTAATACACAATATGGCGCTTGTTTCTCTCGATGCTCACCATTGCCCCTATCAATTATGAGATAGGCGATTGATATAAATTAGAAGCAATAGATCGTTTTTCTGTGGTTATTACAATACAAATCACATTAACCCAGACCAAATCGGAGAATGAATAGATAGTAACACCCAAGGATTTAGGGTTTTATCACAGACACCCCTAACTCCCTACAAGTCTCATTTTGATGATACTTTGCCACCTACTGACGCTCTTTATATCTGTGACATTACATAGCGTTATGTTATTACCCAATAAATTATTATGACTGCCGTAAGTAGATATTGCGATTGTTATAAATCATATAATTGAATACACAAACTCTTTGAAGGAGATTTCTCAAATGTCAGATCGTAGCCAACTAGCTAACGCTATCCGTGCCCTCACTATGGACGCAGTTCAAATTCCTAATTCAGGTCATCCTGGAGCACCAATGGGAATGGCGGATATCGCTGAAGTTCTTTATAACGACTTTATGAAGCATAATCCAACTAACCCTAATTGGGCTGATCGTGATCGTTTCATTATGTCGAATGGTCATGGTTCAATGCTTCCTTACTCTGTATTGCACCTTTCTGGTTATGATCTATCAATTGATGATCTTAAAAGCTTCCGTAAATTGCATTCTAAAACTCCAGGTCATCCTGAGTATGGTTATGCGCCAGGAATCGAAACAACTACTGGCCCTCTAGGTCAAGGTATTACTAACGCAGTGGGTTTTGCACTGGCTGAAAAAGTAATGGCGGCTCAGTTTAATAAAGATGGTCATGAGATTGTTGACCATAAAACCTATGTTTTCTT
>DQSN01000188.1 GCA_015663245.1 Leucothrix mucor | reverse complement strand
TCGGATTAATGATTTCTAGCACTGCGATAGCTAGCGAAGAAGACTACGGCGATGATATTTTTGTATCCTCAAGTAACACACACGAAGTATACATCCCTACCGTAGCATTTAATAAAATGGACAATGATGAAATATCAGTATTAGATATTAATTACTCATCGAACGAATAGAATACATCCATCTTAATAATAAAAAAGCTCCTATTATCAGGGGCTTTTTTTTAGCTATTTAAAACATTAAAAATATAAACAATTAATAGATGAACCATTGAAATATTCAATAAATATTATTATCACAAATAATAAACAACCAAAAAAATACCTACAAACTAGCTAGTTTTTCATTTAATTGCTGGTAAACGGAGGTTGATAGTTTACGTAATTCGCGAGAGTTCATCTCACCTGTTATAGAGTAAGCTACTTTTGAGTCCATCCAGTAATAAGTATTTATATTATCAATATTTTTCAAGTGAAATGCTTGATCGCGATAATTTTTATTTTTGGAAACCAGAAGTGTTACGCGTTTGCCTTCGTTATTCTCAAACATTAGTTGAGCAGCAGCTTTTCCTTTTCGCATTGCTAATAATCTACCACCGAGAAAATCATAGCCATATTCTTGTAAATTAGGTACGGCTAGAGAGTGATTAATACGCTTTGATAACCATGCAACTAAATGCTTTTGCTTATCTGCATTGACTTCAACAGGGTGCAATACTTCAACGCTGTAAACTTGATGTGCTGAAATAGCAGAATTTACAAAGTTAGCAGTATTTTTTGTTAAAGGCTGTGATAAACCGTGTGCAAACCAGCCAAGTGCTCCTCCCATCACCAGTAAAAATACGGAAGCCGCTACTGAGTAAAACCAAGGTGTTTTATGCGTATTAGGTGTATCTACGCTTGTTTGTTTTATTATATTTTTGAGCTTTAGTTTCTCAGATGTTGGCAGAGACTCATCATTAGAAAACAATGCTGTAATTGCTTCATTCTGTTGCTGCCATTCATGCACTTGCTGCATGACTTTTGGATCTTTACGCATTAATGCTTCAACAGCCTCAACTTTTTCTACAGAAAGTTGATTGTCAACGTAAGCGTGCAAGTCATCTTCTTGAATTTCAATTGTTTTATTATTCATTTGACGCATCTCAATACAGGTTGTGAGTGAATCGTCTCACCATTCATTAATGCTTGGAGTGACTTTCGAGCGCGTGATAAGCGCGACATAACCGTGCCTAATGGTATTTCCATTATCTCTGCGACTTCTTTGTAGGCAAACCCTTCCACCGTAATTAAGAGTAACACTTGGCGTTGATCATCAGGTAATTGACGTATACAAAAATCAATATCTCGTATTAAAGCCTCCGATTTATGGGGTTCTAAGCTATGTTTCAATTGCTCTATTTCTGAACTCATTTGTGGTTGTCTGCTCATTTTTTTGAGTTGATTGACGTATAAGTTATGTTGCATAGTAAACAACCAAGCACGTAATGATGTTCCCTGTTGCCATAACGATTGCTTTTTTATCGCGCGTTCTAAGCAGTCTTGCACTAAATCATCAGCTTCTTCTTGTTTGTATAACAATGAACTAGCATAGCGCCTTAATGCTGGAATGCATTGTTCTAGTTCTACTAAAAATGTAGACATATCTTTTTATTTTTAAGTGTATGGAATGATCGTTATCTGTAGAGAGATTATATACGCCACCTCTCTACAGCTTGCACCCTAATCTAATCGTTCTTATGGTAGCTCAACAGGCGTGGTATATACCCAATCTCTTCCTTTAACAGGCGTATGACAGGCAATACAAGACTGATTTAAATCTTTATCATTACCATAAGGTTTTTGTTCCTTTCCTAACCAGCGCGCCCAGCTCCATCCTGTCCCATTCTCTTTATATTTTTTACTATCTTTTATCATAAACTCTGCATGAATAAACTCTTTTGGCGCAATCGCAGTCGGCCAATTTTCTTCGGCGGTTTGCTTCCAGACTAACTTGCCTAGAATAGTACCATCAGGCCACGGACTTGTATTCTTAGCGCGAGCTGCTTTAATGGCTACATCATTTCCTAAGATAATTCGCATAGACTTATTATCCGTACGATGTGAGGCTGAAATTACTTTCCAGTCTTTATAATTTTCAGGTAACTCAATGCCTTCTAAATTAGGCTGTACTTTATTTATAGTGGTATCAGCATTTACTGAGGATGTTGCTATAAGCAGTGTTAACACTACAGTTTTAATGTGTTTGATATTCATATTATTTCTCTTTGTTTGATACTTAGTGCAGTAAACGGCAAGTTATTACGCGAACTTACCGTTTACCGTACTGGATAATTTTTAGCTTTTTGATCTATCCAAAATGTTGTTTGTGATTAGGATCAGATTAAGGCTTGGCCATAACCCAAGTGCCACCACTAGGATGTGCCAGCCCTTGTCCCTTTGTATCACCAGCTTGCGTATCGTTTTTCCAGTGGTATAACGGTTGATCTTTATAGCTCCACTGTTTATTGCCTGCGCTATTCGTAAAAATTGTGTAATCACCACGGTTAATATCATTACTATCAGCCAGTAGAGGAGGCCAAGCAGTTAAACAGCCAGATTTGCAGATAATATTTGCAGTGCTTTCATTATCTAATACATACAGGCTTGAGCCACTCGTATTCGTAAGGACAGTACCTAGGTTAGTCGTGTTGTACTTGCTAATAGGCAGAGGTTGCGCCACAAACCAAACAGACTTAATGCCTTCACCCGTGGTATCGCCAGACTCAGCATCATTAATCCATCGATATAAAGGCATGCCGCGATAAGCCCATTGCTGCTCACCACTATCTCTCATCACCAAGGTATAATGACCGCTTGCTTTATCACCGCTCTTTGCAAGTAAAGGCGGCCATTTAACAGCACAGCCGTTATTACAGTTTGATCCATTTGATAGGTTTAGATCATTGCTAAAGGTATAAAGGGTTTTATGGTTAGTATCTGTTAACACAGTTGTTTTATTCGTTGTACCACTACTACTTACATCAGCATTCCACTTGCTCACAGGAGGTACTTGAGCGACATACCAAACTGATTTAACCGCCTCCCCTGTTGTATCTCCAGGGGCGCTATCTTTGAACCAACGGTATAAAGGCATCTTATCTAAAGCCCACTGCTTACTGTTATCAGCACGGGTAATGATAGAAAACCTTCCTTTAGCCTCCGAGCTATTGTTTGCCAATAGTGGTGGCCATTTGGTGGCGCAGTCATTATTACAATTAGAAATATTAGCTTGGTCTTTATTGAACGTATAAAGCGTCATGCCAGCGTTATCAGTAAAAACTTCGCCCAAATTAGTCATGCGTTGTTGAACAGGAGCTGTAGTGGTTGAATTTTTGCTATTACTCGTTAAACAACCTGTCATGGTAATGGCTACCGAGAGAGCTGCGAGTAATACGGTGGGTTTAAGGTGAGTTTGATAGGTGGGGCTTGTCATTTGTGTACCTCATTTAAGTGTTGGTCATCTATAAAATGATGCTACTTATGCATGCATCTCATTAAGGCAAACACTCTGTTATGAGATTTATTCCATGAGCTGGTAATTTTTTATTTATAACTAAGCTACTCCACCTAATTGCTTCACCTTTTTTAAACGGTAAGAAAGTGAAACGAAATTCTCAACCAAATGATAAATAAAACTATTGTCCCGATTAAAAACGCATTTCTACGATGAGAAAGATTGTTGTAGGTAATATGTATAAATGCATGAGTACATCGAATAATCACAAACAATAAAGCTAATCCAAAAAATATACTGTCTGTAATGCCTGATGTGTAAATAACCATAATGGCAACATAAAATAATAGGGGTAGCTCAAATAAATTCTCATAATGCTGCGTTACTTTTATCAAATAATTAGGTTGTTTTGCACCTTTGTTTAACGTGAAAAAAGCAGGATTCATACCATCTACTCTTACGGCTCTTATTCTTGAAAACAGCATCTTCACACCCACAAAAAAGGTGAGAAAGACCATTCCTATCAGTGGATAAATAATAGTAGTTTGATGCATATTGCTCTCCTTGGTTTTAAAAGTGCATCATATTCAGTATTATAATATGTTCAATAACATATTTAGAGCTTAGTAAATGCCGCTTACCACAGAACACAAAAAGCAAAGCCGAAAGAAAATACTTGAAAGTGCTTTCTATCTATTTACAGAATATGGGTTTGAGAATATTTCTATCGATCAAGTAATGAAGCGAGCAGACTTAACGAGAGGTGCTTTCTATGCTCATTTTTCAAGTAAAAGTGACTTATATCGAGAATCACTTTCTTTCTCCACACTCAATAGCTCACTGCTAAAACCAAAAGAAGCTGCGCTGTCGGATGAAGATTGGATTGGCTTATTATTACGTGAATATCTAAACATTGACCACAATGATGATGTTTCTGCAACGCGTTGTCCTCTGGCTTTTTTGACGACAGATATTGCTTTGCGAGACTCGACTATTCGCAGTACCTATTCGGATATTTATAAGGGAATGAACCGCAGAATACTTGAGTATACGAAGTCATACTCTGATTGTGATGAGGGCAAAATGCTAGCGATAACCTCAATGCTCATCGGCGGCGTGGCAATCAGTAGGGCTTTAAATGATGAGGAGACAAGGGAAAAGGTTCTAGATTCTTGCTATAAAGTTGCAAGTGACCTTCTCAAATAATTTTTGGCTTAGCGCAAAAAGCATTCATTTATAATAAAATCAGCCATTTTTCTCTTTATTTATACCACCACTTCTTTATTTGCTGTTTAGCCTTAAAAATGCCGTATAATCGCTCGCTTCAAATGGTAGCGGCAACGCTACCCCAATAATATCAATAAAAGCGTTTTACTATGTCGGAATACAATGTTTCTACCTTTCAAGGTTTAATTTTCGCTCTGCAAGATTACTGGGCAAAACAAGGCTGTGCGATTTTACAGCCCTACGATATGCCAATGGGAGCGGGAACAGATAACCCTGCGACGTTCTTACGTGCAATAGGACCTGAGCCATGGAATGTGGCTTATGTACAGCCTTCGCGTCGTCCAACCGATGGACGCTATGGCAATAATCCCAACCGCTTGCAACGCTTCTATCAATTCCAAGTTATCCTCAAACCATCACCATTAGAGATTCAAGAGCTATATTTAGGCTCACTTAAAGCAGTTGGCTTTGATCCACTAGAACATGACATTCGTTTTGTGGAAGATAACTGGGAATCCCCTACACTCGGCGCATGGGGTTTAGGTTGGGAGATTTGGTTAAACGGCATGGAAGTTAGCCAGTTCACCTATTTCCAGCAGGTCGGCGGTTTAGATTGCAAACCTGTTGCAGGTGAGCTTACTTATGGTTTAGAGCGCTTGGCGATGTATTTGCAAGACGCCGAAAGCGTTTATGATTTAGTTTGGACGAATGGTCCTGATGGACCTGTTACCTACGGCGATATTTATCATCGTAATGAAGTTGAGCAATCGACTTATAACTTCGAGAAAGCTAATGTTGATGCACTTTTCCATCACTTCGATGTAGCAGAAAAAGAAAGTCAGCAGTTGATTGAAGATAATTTACCGCTACCTGCGTATGAGCAAATGTTGCAAGCATCACACGCCTTTAACTTGCTAGATTCGCGTCATGCCATTTCTGTGACCGAACGCCAACGCTATATGTTACGGGTACGCTCATTATCTCGTGCTATTGCACAGTCTTATTACGACTCACGCGAAGCACTGGGTTTCCCTATGCTGAAAAAGAATAATAAAACCAAAGGTGAGGAGCAATAATCATGACTGATGTAAACGACTTATTAATTGAAATTGGAACTGAAGAGCTTCCTCCTAAAGCATTGTTAACACTTTCTAAAGCATTTACGGATGGCGTTGTTGCAGGGTTTAAAGATGCTTCTTTGCAAGCGAAAGAGGTAGTTTCTTATGCTGCTCCACGTCGTTTAGCCATCTTATTAAAAGACATTCCAGTACGACAAGAAGACCAATTAGTTGAACGCCGTGGCCCTGCGGTACAAGCTGCTTTTGATGATGAAGGCAACCCTAGCCGAGCGGCTCAAGGTTTTGCAGGTTCTTGTGGTGTTGATGTTGCTGATCTTGATCGTATGAAAACCGATAAAGGCGAGTGGCTTATCTTCAAAAAAGAAGTGACGGGTAAAACAACCACCGAGCTTGTTACTGAGATTGTCTCTAAATCTTTAGCCGCACTACCTATTCCTAAGCGGATGCGCTGGGGCTCTAGTGATATTGAATTTGTCCGCCCAGTACATTGGATTGTGATGATGCTCGGTAGCGAAATTATTGCTGGTGAAATCATGGATATTAAAGCTGGCAATGAGACACGGGGACACCGCTTTCATCATCCAGATAATATCGTGCTTAATAATCCTGCTGATTATGCCCTGCTATTAAAACAAACAGGCTATGTTGTTGCCGATTTTGCAGAGCGCCGTGACATTGTGCGCCAACAAGCAGAAGCCGCTGCTACCGCATTAGGCGGTATTGCAAAAATTGATGATAGTTTATTGAATGAAGTCACGGCTCTAATTGAATGGCCTGTAGCCATATCAGGCAGTTTTGATAAAGAGTTTTTGGATATTCCACAAGAATGTTTGATCTCAAGTATGCAAGATCATCAAAAATATTTTCCTGTCGTTGATAATAATGGAGAGTTATTGCCTTACTTTATTACTATCGCCAATATTGACAGTAAAAACCCTGATGCTGTTCGTCAAGGTAATGAGAGAGTTATTCGTCCACGCTTTAGCGATGCGGCATTCTTCTGGACACAAGATGGCAAAGCCACTTTAGAGTCACGTCGTGAATCCACTAAGAAAATATTCTTCCAAAAAAAGCTCGGCACATTGTTTGAAAAAACAGAGCGAGTTGCAGAGCTTAGCCAGCATATAGCAGAACAATTAGGCGCAAATACCTCAGATGCGTATCGCGCTGCAACATTAAGTAAATGTGACTTGATGAGTGATATGGTCGGTGAGTTTGCTGAATTACAAGGCATTATGGGGCGTTATTACGCACAGCGTGACGGTGAAACTGCCGAAGTAGCCAATGCAATGCAACAACAATATCAACCAGGTTTTGCAGATGATGTTATTCCTGCCAGCATCACAGGAAAAATCCTGTCGCTTGCAGATCGCTTAGATACGCTATTGGGTATTTTTGCTATTGGTTCAAAACCAACGGGTAGCAAAGACCCTTATGCGCTACGTCGCGCGGCTATCGGTGTATTGCGTATACTGATTGAAGGTGAATTAGCTTTAGACTTAAAACAACTATTAACCGTTGCAGCAGAAGGCTTAAAAGATAAAGTCGATGCATCCGCAGCAGTTGATGATACTTATGGTTTTATTATGGAGCGTTTACGCGCTTATTACAAAGACCAAAAAATAGCGGGTGATGTTGTTGATGCGGTTGCTAGCGTGAACCCATCACGCCCTTTGGATTTTGATCAACGCGTAAAAGCAGTCACACAGTTCCGCGAGTTAGATGATGCCGAACCACTAGCCGCCGCCAATAAGCGCATTGGTAATATTATCAAAAAAGCTAAAGGGGTCATTCCTGACTCAGTAGATGCTGGTATTTTAGTAGACGATGCAGAAAAAGCACTATACCAAACAGTGCTTGAGTTAAGCGAAAAGGTAACGCCATTGTTTGCTGAGGCTAAATATACAGAAGCATTAAGTGCCTTAGCAGCCTTGCGTACAGATGTAGATAACTTCTTTGATAGCGTAATGGTTATGGCAGATGATGAAGCCTTAAAGAACAACCGCCTAGCACTATTACAACAGATGAGAAACTTATTTTTGCATGTCGCTGATTTATCTCGATTGCAGTAATAACAACTCCAATAACATACATTCAAATAAAACAAGAAATGAACTTTAAAGACGGTGTTCATGTTTAGCTTCCCCCTTTATCGAAGGGGGGTTTAATAGAGCTTGGTATAACTCCCAATTACGGCAGTAAAAACTGCTCCATTATCACAAAAGAAATCAATCCCACAATAATGGTTGCGAACATATGACGAGTACTTATTGCAACAATAAAAGCAATAATCGCCGCCATTAAGTGATGATTTTCTAGCGATAGATAAAGCTGCTGATCGCGTATTAAAGCTGACTGCACAATAATAATAGTCAAAACAGCTATTGGCACAAAACCTAATGCTTGCTCAAGCCATGCTGGTATCGCTACTTTTCCTGCGAGTGCAAAAGGTAAATAACGTGGCAGAAAGGTTAATAAGGTCATGCCTACAACTAACATCCATTCACTCATCACCCTTCTCCTGCTTTTCCAAAAAACTGACCAACATACCGACCGCTATAGCGACCATCGCTGAAAACAACAAGCCTGTTTGATGCGGCCAATCATAAGTTAGTAAGCCACTAATCGCTGCGGTGATCGCACACGCCCAGTCTGCACGTCGTTTTAAGATAGGGACGACAATACCAATAAATGCCACTATCATCGCTATATCTAAGCCCCAACTGGTGATATTAGGAATACTTTTCCCCAGTGTCATACCGATATAGCTAAAGAGTATCCAATTAAGATACATGAAGATTCCCGAACCTAAATAATAAGCAACAAAACCTGCTTTATTAGGCTGCTGAAAGACTCGATTACTTACAACCGCATAGGTTTCATCTGTCAAGAAAAAGGCCATTGGAGATCTTAACCATTGTGGCACTTTTTCCAACTGCGGCATGAGTGAGGCGGCATACAACATATGGCGTAAATTGACGATGAAAACGGTGAGTAAAATCACAGGAAAGGCGGTGGCAGTGGCTAATAAAGTGATCGCAATAAACTGAGAGGCTCCCGCAAAAACAAATATCGACATTGACATAATCAGCCATTCAGGCAAACCATTACTAACTGCTAAAGCACCAAAAACGATAGCAAAGGGCGTCGCAGCAATCACTAATGGGATGGTATCGCGTAGACCTAATAAAAAGTTACGTTGATTATTTTTTGTTATTTTCACATCAAACTCTTAGTCTTGGAGAGGGGAATATTTACGATATAATTATCGAGGATAGGATAGTACCGTGATCTTGAACAATTGTATAATCACTATAAATAAAGATAACTAAGGACTCAAAAATAATGGATCTTGGAGATTATCGCAGAGAATACACAAAAGACGGGCTGCGCCGTGAAGATTTAAGTGATAGCCCTTTTGAGCAGTTTGAAAAGTGGTTTATGCAGGCAGACGAAGCAACGGTAATCGATGCGAGCGCCATGAGTTTGGCAACGGTATCTGCCGAGGGAAAGCCAAGCTTGCGAACGGTGTTATTAAAGACATTTGATGAGTCTGGCTTTGTATTTTACACCAACTATAGTAGTCAAAAGTCACAGCAAATTGAACAAAATGCCAATGTGGCTTTATTATTTCCATGGACAGGTTTAGAGCGTCAGATTGAGATTACAGGTAGAGCCGAGAAAGTATCTACCGCAGAATCACTAAAATATTTTCTTTCCCGCCCTAAGGGGAGTCAACTAGGAGCTTGGGCATCGAATCAAAGCTCTCCTATTACATCCCGCTCTTTATTGGAAATTCAGCTGAATAAAATGAAACAAAAATTTCAGGCAGGTGAAATTCCATTACCTGATTTTTGGGGAGGTTACCGCGTTATTCCTGAGAAAATTGAGTTTTGGCAGGGCGGAACAGGTCGTATCCACGACCGCTTTGAGTACCAGCGAGAAGGCGCTAGTTGGTTGATTGTGCGGTTACAGCCTTGAGATGACTGTAATAGTAGGATAGTTAACCATCCTACTATTTATTGAGCTGCTTATTATTTTCCAACTATCCTATCAATCACAGTATTAGTAGCAGCGCTAGCAGCAGCGGCACTCATTTTTACAGGTATTGATGCAACTGCAACCGTAGCAGAGGTTGCCGCACCTATGATTTGGGTAGCGCAACCTTGTAGACTAAGAGTGCCAAGAATAAATGCGGTTATTATTATTTTATTTTTCATAAAGCTCTTCTGTTTTTTGTAAAAAAATTTTAAATAGCAGTGTATATATACTTATGTTATTTAAGTCTATTCTAAATTTCTAGCGCTGGTAAGTGGTCATTTGTCTTATTTAAGACTGCGGAGTTTTTATTACCAGGCAACTGACTATTGGTTTCAGCCTGTTCATCAAAATTTAAACGCCATTCTAAATTATTTCGAGAAGTGGCATTTTCGACCGCCTCTTCTTTTGTAATATCCCCATTTTTATATAGGGAAGCCAATGACTGATCAAAGGAGTGCATACCGTCTCCTGCACCTTTTTCAATCAGATCTTTTAACTGCTGAGTTTCACCGCTGCGAATCACTTCACTAACAAAGGGCGTATTGACAAGTACTTCGGTTGCTAATACTAACTGTCCTCGTATTCCTTTGACTAATCGCTGCGCAACAACACCACGTAGATTGAGCGAAAGATCCATTAATACACGCTGCCTGTGGTCTGGAGAAAACAAGTGCAATAAGCGGTCAAGTGCTTGTGTAGTGCTAGTTGCATGCAGTGTAGTAATCACTAAATGCCCTGTATCGGCAAAGCCCATTACGGCTTCAACCGTCTCTGTATCTCGTACCTCACCCACCATAATAACATCAGGAGCCTCACGCATGGCTTCACGCATGGCACTAGCATATGAGAGTGTATCAAAACCTACCTCGCGCTGACCTATAATGGATTTATCATGGCGAAAAACAAACTCAATAGGGTCTTCAATAGTTAGCATATGACCCGCATGCCGTTCATTACGGTATTGTATCAATGATGCCATCGAGGTAGATTTACCAGCACCTGTTGAGCCAACAAAGAGCAATAAACCTTCTTTTTTCATCATCAGGGATTTTAAAATATCAGGCAAACCAAGTTTTTCTGGTGGCATAATTTCCGAGCGCACATGACGAATAACCATCGAGACTTCACCACGCTGGTGATAGGCATTTACACGGAAGCGACCAACATCACGTATTGCTACGCCTTTATTCATTTCTTTAGTTTTTCTAAAGGTTACCCATTCATCATCAGTCATTAAATCTTTAGCTAATACCGCAATAATGCCAGGACTCATTCTATTATTGGTGATATGTTTTAAACCACCCTGAACTTTTACCGATGCTTTTGCACCCGTAGTTAAGTACAAATCTGATGCATTATATTTAACCATTGCATTAAGATAGCTGTTAATTTTCATATCATGCCTCCTGATCATTAATAGCTTCAATCGACATTTTTTCGGTGCCTTTAAAGAAGTCATTTTTATTCGCATGGCGGCTGTTTAACTTTAATTGCAAACGTAATTCATTAATCGAATCTGCATGACGCATACCTTCTTGCGTCTCAATCAAACCTGCATCAATCAAACGGAATAACGATTGATCAAAAGTACACATCCCTAACTCGTTTGATTTAGAAATTAGTTCTTTCATGCCTTGAATATCACCTTTTAAGATAAGATCCGCCATCATCGGTGTATTAAGCAGTATCTCGATAGCAGGAAGCCGCCCTTTTTTCTTTTTTCGACGAACTAAGCGTTGCGATACAATACTTTTAAGATTTAAAGAGAGGTCCATTAATAATTGACTACGACGCTCTTCAGGGAAAAAATTGATAATACGATCTAAGGCTTGGTTAGCATTATTTGCATGTAGCGTTGTTAAACACAGATGTCCTGTTTCAGCATAGGCAATGGCATATTCCATTGTTTCACGGTCGCGCACTTCACCGAGCAAAATAACATCAGGAGCTTGGCGCAGAGTATTTTTTAATGCAATACCAAAGTTAGCCGTATCCAGACCTACTTCACGCTGTGTCACCAAACACTTTTTATGTTCATGAGTAAATTCAATCGGGTCTTCAATGGTTATGATATGTCCGTAAGAGTTTTCATTACGATAGTCAATCATGGAAGCTAAGGTGGTTGATTTCCCTGAAGAGGTCGCCCCTACCATGATGACTAAACCACGATGTGTCATAGCAATATTTTCAAGGATAGGTGGTAAGTTTAGTTGTTTAATACGAGGGATTTCTTGTGGAATATGACGTAGCACCATGCCAGGGCAGCTACGTTGCGTGAATGCATTAACACGAAAACGCGCCTTACCAGGTAAGCTAATAGAGAAGTTACACTCCATTGATGATTCAAACTCACGTACTTGTAAGTCATTCATAATAGAACGCACTAAAAAGCGGGACTGCTCTTCTGATAAAGGCTGATTTGATAACGGCTTTACCTGCCCGCTAGCTTTGATTGATGGCGCGGCTCCTGCGGTGATAAACAGATCCGAGCCACCTTTTTTTAATAAGCTTTCCAATAGAGAATGGACGTAACTAATTGCACTATCTTTATCCATAATATTACTTTTTATTGTTTTTATTAAGATGAATTATGATGCACCGTTCCTAGGTAAAGCTCCCTCTCCTCTCCTTTATCTCATAAGGGAGGGATTAGCTTTTTATTTAGGAAAGATGACTATGGACTCAGGATTAAATAAGTGGCGGAACTTAACATCGAGTTTTTGTTTCAGATTGGATAATCTAAAGAGGCGCATAGTCATTCTACGCAACGATT
>DQSN01000158.1 GCA_015663245.1 Leucothrix mucor | reverse complement strand
CCGTTTGGAAATATCCAATTATTGTTTCTAACTTCTTGCTCCCAATCATCAAGGCTATTAGCTGAGTTCCAGAGAGAATCAAATGATTTATCTAGCCACTGATTAATAAATTCAAAACTTGGTGCATTGCTTGCTCTATCGTTTGGGTATGTTGGTAGTTTGTGATGAGAAACAATCAACCATGCGACTAACTTAGCAGTGTATGGCAAATCAGAAAATGGGTTGTCGATGGTTTCTACTGGATCTTTTTTAAGCCGATCTAGCACAATCTGCTCAGCTTCTTCATTCACATTTTCTAAAGACTCAAGCCACTGCTTATCTGTTTGATGTCCGACAAAAGCCTGAAACAATCTAAGAGAAACCCACTCATGTCGATAAGGCTCCCAATTCTTGCCTTTATGCTCAGGATCTAACTTATTTTGGAAAAGAATATTGGCTTTACCAAAGTCGTGAAACAAACCTGCAATACCTGCTAATAGAGCAATGACATCTGCATTGTGCCAACTGTTTTCTTGATGGCTTTTGATGATGTCCCTCTTGGTATAATTCACCGGAACAATACCCTCTAAGTTAAACTTTGCCCTATTGCCTACAATCCAAACCATTTCGCTACGGCTACGACTTCTCACCCAATGACAACTAACCGCCGTATTCTTACTAGCCGTTTTCCGCAATAATTTCTTAACCGCTTGCAAGCCTTCATTGGTAATCACGGTTTGCCATGTACGGTTGCCTATTCGATTGGCAAAGGCATCTAACACCCGTCGTGTTTTGTTGAGGGCTTTCTTTTCGCATTGGGAGACGAAGGTGACCATCATAGTTGTTGTACCTCTCTGATTTTGCTATTACTGGCTAATATTGCTAGAGAATGTTGTAGGGAGTAATGATTTGTGGATTGCTGCACATGCTTTGGCTTTGAGCTTGCCATTTATTACTAACAACACGAATGAGTTTGAACGTGTTGCTGGATTGAGTATTGATAATTGGGTTTAGGTTATGAGTAAAATTTGTTATTGCGCTTGGAGGTGTATTTTTGTTATAAAAATACGTGCAACCATATGAACGAATCTTCTTTTGCAGAGTGGTTGTGTCGCCCATTATTGGGTTTCTAGCCGTCTGGAAATAGCCAAGAACATCGTGAAGCCCGCCTTGAGCGGGTTTTTTAATCTCTGCTATAGCAAGCTTTGGTTTGATTCTCATTTCAACTGACTCACTTCCTTAACCACATCAAACATAAAATCCAGTGCTTTATGCTGGGTAAAATTCTGCAAGCATTGCTGTCTAAACTCTTGTTCTGTTGCGCCTTCTTTGGCACAGATAAACGCCCACGGCAGTATTAGCGTGTCTTTTATTAAATCGGCGACATCAAACACTAATGCACCACGTCGGGTTTTACCGTGCATAACAGCAAAGCCATGGGGGATGCCGAGCACCCAAAGCGTGGTGGCAGCTAGTCCGTAGGCTAGATAGTTGCCATGATTGAGGAAGGCGTTGGCATCGTCTACGCTGTCGTGTTGGCGCACGAAGTCTTTTTGTTTGGTGCGGGTGGCGGATATTTTGTAGAGCTGTTTGGTGAGTTGGGCTTCGGTAAGGAGTAGATCGGTGACGTTGGGGCTTTTTTCCATTCTAGCTAATGCGTTGTTGAGTGCGCTTTGTATGTCTTGATCATCAATATGGAAGCCTTCGTTTTGCAGGTCTCTGTCTTTTTTCCAAATGCGTTGCATGTATTGGATGCGGTGTTGTTGGAATTGTTTGGCAGCTTGTAGGCGTTTTGCATCATCAAACCAAAAGCTCATCCACCCTTGGATGTATTCGGTGGGGCGATATTCGCTTTGCGGGCTGAGCCATTCGACTTCGCTAGCGGCAATTAAGGGTGTTCCGCCGCTGCCGCTAAAGCCAATTAGTACGCCTGCGGATGCTAGCATTCTGACTGCGGCTTGGGTGATGGAGGTTCCTGTACCCAGCAAGATGCAGGTGGTATTGGCGATGGGGATGTTCCAGTATTGTTTCTCCACCTTTTCTTCGGTGAGGTAGAGCACCCGTCCATTTTTTTGCATGACACGGCACTTTTCGAGATAGTAAATATTGGCACGTTTGGAGTGCAGTATTGCTTTTAGATCGGTTAAGGCTTCCATGACTTACCCTGTTGTATTTAAGTGGATTTTGTTGGCTGACAAAATATTACACTAGTTCCGATCTATTAGATAATTTTAGTAGGTATTTGTTTTATTATGCTTTTATGTGTTTTAACTGCAAAACTAAAGTTTTCATTCTACAATAAATCTGAAACTTATTTATAACCGTTCTCTACAAACTATTGCTAGTAACCGAACTCTAGGTAAACTACTTGCTCATAAGCTTGGAAAATATAATAAATCCACAAACCCGATTACAATTGATGATCAAGTTTTTGCGATGCTTAGAGCTGAGCATTCTAGATTCGACTTTTAGTCTATTTTTTCTTATCAAATTCACCTCAAACAACAAGCGTTGCTTTCCAATATTCTCCACTCATATTACACTGTGTGCCTATGCAAAATGACACCACACTAGCCATCAATAAAAATAACATCGAGAAGCTACAGCCTTATTTTAAAAAGTATGGCGATTCTTGTATCGCTTACTCGGGTTTTCAGGATAATTTGGAGTATTTTTTTATTCCTGATATTGGCTATATTAGTTACCTCAACTTTAAGCATTTGATTTTTTCACCTCGTGGCAGAAAAATTGTTTTAGCTAACCCTATTTGTGCGAAAGAAAATATCCGCCATCTGCTAGAAAAGTTTATCGAGAAATATCCGCGTGTTATGTTTATTCAAATATCACGTGAAGTTGCTGTTATTCTTGATGATATTGGCTACTCAATCAATCAGTTCGGCGTGGAAACTGAGATCAATATTCCTAGTTATGATTTAAAGGGTAAAACAAAAAGTAGCTTACGCCAGTGGCGCAATAAGTGTCTGCGCGAAAAGGTTGAGGTTGAGGAGATTGATCTTGCTCAATGCGATGAAATTAAAAATATTAAAGTATTATCAAGGGAATGGCTAAAAAACAAAGGCGGTAAAGAGCTGTTTTTTCTCAATCGCCCTTTTTTGTATGAAAAGGAAACCGATTCCCGCTGTTTTATTGCTAAGCAAAATGGCAAGCTTATTGGTATTAGCGTATTTGATCCTTTCTACAGGGATAATAAGGTGCTTGGCTACTATCATAATGTAGATCGGATTGTTAATGATGCTCCCCACGGCGTTAGTCCTTTTTTGATTTTGGCGGCTTTGGAGGTTTTTCGCCAGGAGAAGGTGGAGATATTGTCTCTGGGTATGTCGCCTTTATATCAATTAGGCGCTGAATTTAACTATAATAAAATCTCCCGTAAAGTATTGCGCTACTCCTATAAAAATATGAATTTTTTATATCCTTTTAAGGGCAATATAGCGCACAAGAAAAAGTTTTCGGGGGAACAAAAGCGTGTTTATTTTTGCAGTACTACGGGAAATAGACTTTGGGAAATATCTATACTGATGAAAGCCATTGGTATGTTTTAGAGAAATAACAATAATGACTCACTTTAAACCGCCCTATCCTGCTCGCCCTAAGAAACAACTTAATCCTTTTAAGGCGTTATTGGCTGCCCGTAAAAATCTATTATCAATTTGGCCTGAGTTTGCTTTTAAGAAAGATTTTATGCACTTTAAGGTGCTTAAACAGCATATATTTATTGTCAACTCACCAGAAACTATCCGCCATGTCTTCCTTGAAAATGGCATGAATTATCTTGATAAAACCACGCAGCAGGTTAAAGCGTTAGAGCCTCTTCTAGGAAATGGTTTGTTTGTTAGTACTGGCGAAACTTGGAAAAAACATCGTAAACTAATCATGCCTTCTTTTGATAGTCATCACGTTAAAATGTACAGCGGTGTGATGATTTCTGCGATACAAGACACTGCAAAAAAGTGGGATAAGCTTGAGTCTGGCACGGATATTTTAATGCAACCTGAGATGGCACAACTTGGCGCAGATATTATTGCGCGTGCTTTATTTGGTGAGAAGTTGGGTTCTGCAAGTGCTGCTTCAGTGGTTTCTGCTTTTGCTGATTATCAAACCGTGGTTAGGCAAATGGATATACCCAAACTGTTTGGTATCGAACGCTGGGTTCCTAATCTGAATGGCAAGTTTGGCACAGGCAAAAAGTCAGCCCAAACTATTCATCGTGTCATTGATAGCATCATGGAAAAAGCGACTTATAAAGAAAATGAAGAGACCCTCGCGGCGCAACTTATTCGTGCTAGTGAGACCCTTGATGCTAGCGAGGCGATGACGCGCGAAGAAATTCGTAATGAAATTATTGTGCTGTTTATGGCAGGGCATGAAACCACCGCAAATGTTTTGTCGTGGGTGTGGTATTTATTGTCTCAAGCTCCTGAGGTGGAAAAGAAGCTTCACGAAGAACTAGAGCGAGAACTGGGTGGCAGAATGCCTAGTTTTGAGGATATTGAAAAGCTACCTTATACGCGTGCGATTCTTGATGAAACCATGCGTTTATATCCTCCCGTTCCTGTACTTGCTCGTATGGCATCGGCAGACGATACTATCAATGGCATGCACGTTCCTGCAAAATCCAATATTTTAATAGTCCCGTGGTTGATACAGCGTCATAAGAAGTATTGGGATAAACCTGATCACTTTATACCAGAGCGGTTTATGCCAGACGCAAAGAAGCCTGTTAAATTTACCTATATTCCGTTTAGTGCGGGACCACGCGTCTGTCCTGGAAAGGCTTTTGGTATTAAAGAGTCGGTATTGGTGTTTGCGATTCTTGCTCAGCGTTTTCGTGCAGAAACCACTTCGGGCTTTGCGGGTGAGCATGATTGCCGCTTGACTTTGCGACCTAAAGATAATTTACCCATGACGTTGATAAAACGCTAAATTTATTAAGAAATAACAAAATGCCTTCAGCGACAACAACGATATTGCCAATTCTCTACTCCTTACAAAACTGCCCCTATGCCATGCGCGCACGATTAGCATTATTGCTGGCTCAGCAAAGTGTACAGATTCGCGCCATTACCATGAAGGATAAACCAACTGAGATGTTGCTTGCGTCTCCTAAAGGTACTGTACCTGTTTTAGTTATCGAAAATAGCGGGGAGAATAAAAATCAGGTCATCGATGAAAGTTTAGATGTGATGTTATGGGCATTAAATCGTAATGATCCAGATAACCTACTCTATATTCATGATGAAACAGCACTACCTGAGATGCTAAAAATCATTGAGGAAAATGATGCTGAATTTAAGCCCAACTTAGAAAAATATAAACGCGCTAAACGCTTTCATGGGAAGGATGAAGAGGCTTGTCGTCTCGAATGCGAATCCTTTGTGCAAGCCTTGGAGCAACGCTTGTCACAACACAAATTTATTATGGGTTCGACACCCAGTTTGCTTGATTATGCGCTACTGCCTTTTATTCGGCAGTTCTCCCGAGTCAACAAACCTGTGTTTGCGCAGGAGCAATATTCAAACCTACGCCGCTGGTTGCGTTATCATTTGCAAAGCAAATTATTTTCCATAGCGATGTTCAAGTACCCGCTATGGTTAGATAACCATGCGGAATGTTTATTGGGAGAACATTAGCTTTGTTATTGCGATGCTCTACTTCTGTAGCATGGTATATTTCAAAATTTCTACCACCTGTTCAGGCGTAGTAGCCCAAGCCATCGCTGATCCATCAACTTCTTTCAAGGGATGGATAATATCTTCATCGTGCAAAGTAATATACGGTGTACCTAACGCTGAGCAGTAGCCTGCATCGAATGCGGCGTTCCACTGTTTGTATTTATCACCAAAGCGCACAATGGCTAGATCACAATTTTCTAGCATGGTCTTAATTCTTATCGCATTAACTTTTGCCGATTTATGGTCGCGCCAAAAGCTGTTGTCTTCTTTGCCTAACACATCACCCGCAGCATCGCTTGCTTCGTGATTAGTCACCGCAGAAAAGAAGTTAATATCTAAGTCATGCGCTTTACAGCCTGCGATGATTTTATCTCTCCAATCTGTATGAATTTCACCTGATAAATAAACATTCCATTCCATGTGTTACTCCTTAATATTTTTTGTTTCGGTATGCTAGTACATCAACTAGGAGGCTAACCGAGAATGGTAAGACTTCTACTGTTGATCATGCGCCTTGCACTTATACCCATAAATTATGATTTGATAAAAGTGTTTTATACATCGTTTTCTAAACCAACAAGTACAATAAAAATGCTCCAAATAAAATACGATAAATGCCAAAGCTAACGAAGGTGAAGTTATCTAAAAAGCGGATAAAAACCTTCATGGTTATATGCGCAACTATAAATGCGGTGATAAAACCAACCAATAAAGGTAGCCAGTTCGCGTCCATAAAATCATCATAATGCTTTAAAAAAGCGTAGCCGCTGGTTGCTCCCATAACGGGTAAAGCAAGCAGGAAAGAGAACTCTGCACTGGCTTTTCTGCTTAAACCAACTAATAAAGCACCCACAATGGTTGAACCTGCACGGCTAGTACCTGGTATGAGTGCGAATATTTGGGCAAATCCAATCCAAGCTGCTTGTTTGTAGCTAACATCATCGACTGTTTTGGTTCTTTCATTGCTTTCTTTATGAAAGAATTCAAGTACTAAAAAGACGATACCACCAACGATAAACATGATCGGCACAATAGTTTTACTTAAAAATAATGCTTCAATATGGTCTTTAAAAATAAAACCAATGACTGCCAAAGGCATAAAAGCAATCAAGATTTTTGTCCATAGAGCTGTATGTTGAAAGGTAAATTTATCTTTGTAGTTGGCGATAACTGCAAGAATAGCGGCTAATTGAATAATCACTTCAAAAGCAATATTCACTTTGGTTTGCTCAATACCTAACCATTGGCTAACAACAATTAAATGCCCAGTGGAAGATACAGGCAAAAACTCTGTTGCACCTTCAACTATGCCTAAAATAATGGCTTGTAAAATATCCATTGTAATAACACCATACAGAAAAAAAGGGCTATCTTAGGTGATTTAAGTACATATTTATACTGTATTCGTCCAATAGGTTTTTTCTTCTATCAGCAATGCCCCTTCTGTCAATTCACCCCTCCATTCTTCTATTGCTAAGTGACAATCGTGCTTAATATCGCCACACTATCGGCAACTAATAATTAAAATAACTACATTATGATTTTTTCTATCGATGTTGAAGACTGGCCGCAGTCGGTTTTAAATCGCAGTAACCCTGTCTCTGATCGTGTTTATGCTAATACCATGCAGGTGATGGATATATTGGCTGAGAATGACACTAAAGCTACATTCTTCACCTTAGCAAATGTGGCACAGAAGTTTCCTGCTTTAATCCAACGTATGGTAGCAGAAGGGCATGAGGTTGCTTCTCACGGCTCTAGCCATGGCAATATTGACTCAATGACACCAAAAGAAGTGCATCAAGATATTGAGCTGTCTGTAAAGACTTTAGAAGATATTGGGGGCGAAAAAATAATTGGATTTCGCGCACCCAACTTTTCAATTAATGAAGATGTCTTTGAGTATTTTTGTGAGGCACTGGCAGCACAGGGATTACGCTATGATTCATCCTTGTTTTCTATTCCTGTATGGAAATATAAAATCACCAAAAAATACTCTTTAGATACCTTTAAAGAATTTGGTATAGATGAGCATTACTTAACGCATATCAATGTTGCAGGGAAAGAACTGCCCTTTTTTGGTGGTGGATATTTTCGCTTATTCCCTTATGCCTTAACTCATCACTTTCGTCATCAGTATGATAAAAATGCCGTGTTCTATATGCACCCTTACGAAGTGGACACAGGGGAGCTTGCCGAAATCAAAAAGCTATACCAAGATATACCAAAAAAGTGGTTGATTACACAGTTTGTAAAAAGAAGCTCGGTTGCACCTAAACTGGGAAGATTATTGCAAGATTTTGAGTTCTCTTCCTTTAAAGAGGTTTATTACTCAGAGTTTGCAGTGCAAAGAAACTCTAATGAAAGCTCTCCTAGCTTGGTAAACCATGATGGGCTTGTCGTAACGTAATAGATGAGACTCACTCACGCTAGCTTTTTTCTATCTCTTCGGCTGTGCTCAAGGGAGCTTTTTATTGTGCGATAAAACATAGAAGATTACTGCAAACAGCACTTCTTATATTTTTTACCACTACCACAGTAACAAGGATCGTTACGCCCTATTTTTGCAATGGGTTGAACTGCTTCTAGTTTTGCATTTTGCTCTACTGTTAGCTTTTCAATCTCGCTCATTGCTTGGCCGTTAATGCCGACACTAGTGAGTAGCGTTGGCAATAGCTTCCATGCCTTTTCGACACTCATCACTTTGCGCTCTTTTTTACTTTCTTTGGCTATCTCTGCCTTTGTTTTATTAAAACTCATCAGTGCAAATAACAACATTTTGATCATCATGTCGGCTTTTGAATCACCTGTTTCAGGGGCTTCGATGGCATGATCCCAGACATCCTTTAGCCAAACATAGCCTTTTAGATAACCTGAGCAATAGGCTATTAGCTCTAAATTTGCTCCACTCGCAGGGGAATAGTCACAGGCTGCTGGCAATACCACCATTTCATCTTTTAGCTGCTTATTAAAGTGATCCCACAGGCTGCGAATATTAAAGGTGAATGTTCTTCCCATTTCTGGAGAAGTGAAGTCGGGCAATTTATTATCTTTAAATAATAAGGGCTGCCACTCAACAGGGCTTAATTTTTCTGGTGATGATGCGATGGCAAGCACAAAACCATAGGTTTGATAATGACCGATGCTAGTGGCTTGAATTTCAGGGTTATCTGTAAATAAATCAGCAAATAAGTCTGCTGAAAATTCTAATGACTCCGATGACATATTTATTTCCTAAATTCTACTTTTGTAGGTTTGATTCATCCCTTCGGCTATGCTCAGGGAGCTTGTTATCATAAGCAAGAGATTATTTTTCAAATACCGCGATTGATTCAACATGCGCAGTATGCGGAAACATATCCATAATACCTGCACCTAGTAGTTTATAACCGTGTGTATTGACTAAAGCATCTGCATCTCGCGCTAAAGTGGCAGGATGACAAGAGACGTAAACAATTCGTTTGGCTTTAAGCTTGACAAAATGCTCAATAACTTCTTTGGCACCTGAGCGTGGTGGATCAAGTAAAATACAGTCATATTGTTGCTTTAACCATGCTTCACCTTTCATCTCGCCCATTAAGTTACAGCTATGGTATTCCGTATTTGTAATGCCATTGGCTTGGGCTGTTTGGCGGGCACGGGCAACCATAATATCATCCCCTTCAACGCCTGTTACTTGTGCTGCTTTACGGGCAATCGGCAAAGTGAAATTGCCTAGACCACAGAATAAATCTAAGACATGCTCCGTTCCCGTTAGTTGTAATAGCTCAACAGCACGAGGCACCATTTGACGATTGATACTGCTATTTACCTGAAAGAAGTCTTGCGGACCAAATAAGACCTTTGTATTAAACTCAGGGTGTTCGTAGAATAATTCAGCCGTTTCTGGATACACTAAATGTACGGTATCAGGGCCTTTCGGTTGGTAATAAAGTTGATAATCATGCTCTTTTGCAAAGCTAATCCATTTTTCATTATCACCTTCAGAAAGCGGTTCTAAGTGACGTACTATCAATGCAGTTGCTTCGTCACCAACCGCAACTTCTATTTGCGGTAACTGTTCTTTGGCATCCATTTCATAAATCAGGCTTTGAAATGCTTCTAATTTTTTACCAACAGAGGGATGCAAAACTTCACAGCTTTGTATATCAGCCAAGAACCCACCCTGCTTCTCACGAAAACCGACTAATACACGACCTTTTTTACGCACATGACGCACACCGAGACGTGCTTTGCGCCGATAACCCCACTTATCACCTGTCATTGGCTCAAATATTTCTTCAGGTGTGACATGACCGATATGTTTTAGTGCATCGAGCATAGATTGTTGCTTATGTCTTATTTGTGCATCGGCATCTAAATGTTGCAAATTACAACCGCCACAAATACCGAAGTGTTTACATTTTGGTTCGACACGCTCTTTTGAAGCTTCCAGCACCTCATGCACAGTGCCTTCATCATGACTACGGCGTTTAGATGTATAAATGAAAGTGACTTTCTCACCAGGTAGAGCGCCATCAATAAAAACCGCTTTTTCATCGATATGCGTTACGCCTTTACCGTCTTGACTTAATGACTCAATAGTTGCTTCAACAGGAGTTGGGGGGAGTTTTTGCTTACGTCTTCTTCTTGCCATGAATAGTGTCTACAAATAAGATCGTTAAAAATGCAAAATGCCAGCAATGAGCTGGCATTTTGCTTTGGAATTTTAGCTAAGAACTGGAAACTACTTAACTTTCAGTCCTAATTATACAAATTTAAATCTGTAATGATAGTTTAATATGTACGGCACTGTTGCACGTAGGGTTTGTTTGTTAAACCCCAGCGATTTTCATAAGGCGCATGAGGGTCTGAGGATAGCTTTCCCTTGGCTATATTTTGCCATAACTGACGTAAATTAATGTATTTACGATCATTATGTGGGTATACCGCTATACGACAAATCTGATCCATTGCTCGCTCTAAATCTGGTGGTACTTGATCATGAAAAATGGCGCGTGCAACTAGCTGAGGTGTTACTTTTCCCTCAGGAATAACGCCTCCTGCATAGGCAATATTTAACACTTCTTGAAAATACCGTTTAAGACGTTTATCACGAGAAGGCGTTGAGTAATAATCATACTCTTTAGCATTCATGCACTGTCTCGTTACTCTTCCATGCGTTGCTCTTCCCGAGCGCAGTTTACGTACAAAATTCAAGCCATCATTCACATAATTCACTCGCTCTTTTGCAAAGGAGCAAAGCCCTTGAATAACACGTTTAGTTTTTTCAGTGAGCGGCTCAGGTCTTCGACGCAATTTTTTTGCAATAATATCGGTAAAGGCAACGTAGTTATAACCCGTGGAAGCGGCTATATGATATTGCTCATTACTATAGCCAGGCTGTTGTTGCATCGGTTTAAGAATATTACGCGGCCATTTAAAGCGACGGTAGCCATCGGTCATTTTGTTACGATCTTTAGGAATAAAGAAAGGGAAGGTATAAAGCTGGATCATCATCTTTGGTGTTGATGGAGTAGTCGAACTCATAATAACGGGAACACCCGTATCAGTGATACCAACAATCTCATAAGAGTGAGAGCCTGGCTCTACGTATAAATCGCCCGATCTAATCTGGCTTAATGCAATAGGAAAAGTATCTTTGGCTAAGGAGCGTGTTCCTACTCTGTCGTTTATATAAAGCATAAACTTACGCAAGCGTTGATGCTCTGGCAAACGATCCCATTGGCGCATTTTATTGCTAAGTAACTTACCTGGTTTATTAGCATTATTGATCACAAAGGGAAGTCTGTTTTCATAGGAAAAAACCATACGCATAAGATAAATAGCATCCGCACAATCATGGGGTACACGGTAATATTGTTGCTTATTAGGGTCCATAAAAAAATTGGGTTTCCAACTATTAGCGACCCAGTTTTGATATTTAACTTCCCATGCATTAGACCATGTATTTTGCGACTTCCAAACAGCCGCTTGCAGTGATGAGCTCCAAAGAGCAATCAGTAATAACAAGGGGATTAGTAATAGCGGCTTATTTTTCATATTTGATGTAATCCTTTGGAGTAAATCATCCGTATTCAATAAAAATCAATGCTGGACAATAGCAAAACTTATTAATAATTATAAGGGTAGCCCTTGAGTTCTTCGGCTATCAATTGTTCGATTTAGTTCCCGCAGCTTGAATATTCCTTAAAAATTCTCCCCAAGCCATTGAGTTACCATTAATTAATAAATCACTCTGCTTGCTTTTAATTACTATTTGATAATGATTATTCACTTGATTGATTAATCCCCTATCACTCAAAACGGTCAATTTTTTCTGCAAAGCCTCTTGCAAAAATGCAGGGAGAAAATATTTTTCATCCTGTAAAACTAAAGAAAGTTTAAGCTTGCTATCACTCTCTATAAACACTTTTTGTGTGATGATTTTACTGATTAACTCACGCTTGTGGTTTATTTGATCATATAACTGCCAAATATGATCTTGACCTTCGGGTGTCTCTGCATTCTCTTCTAATGTCCATTGCACCTGATGTTGCAGATTCAATATTTGGGCTTCTGCTTGTAAAAAAGACTGATAACCTACAACAGATAAATTATGTAGTTCCATTGATAAACTAGCGTCTTGATTATCTATATAATTAAAATTAACAATACCTGATAACTTATTATTAAAATGACTAAAAGTACCTTTTGACACAAACGACTTTTTATCATTAGGGTTAATTCCTGAGACAAGAAAAAATGGCTTTGTCGAATAGCTTAGATGCTTTTGTGATAGGAATGATTGTTTGTCAATATTGATCTCAATATCCAGCTTAGGGATACTGATGACGCCAGTTTCAGTCATGAAGCTAGCTCCCTGAAACTGCACGCTCAGATGATTAGAATGAGTATTTTTGTCAATTTTCCCTGCTGATACTATATTTTTAATCTGTACAGACGCGGATGATAAATCTCTAATATGACTTTGATAGCTCAAACTATTATCAAAGCCAAGTAGAATACTTAGGAAAGGAACTTTGGATTTAAATAAGCCCTGTATTTTAGCTTGACTAGTATCAGCTAAATGTTCCGCAGCAATAGACTTATCTAATGATATTTTCCATAAAGCTTTGCCAAAAAGAAGCTTACCATCATCATAAAAAATAGGGCCATTTAGAAGTTTAGCATTAAGAAATAACTCCCCTATTTGCTCACGAATAAACTCAACTTTAGAGCTGATTTTTATCGTTATTCTAGCACCTGAAAAACTAGGCTTATACTGTAATATCTCAGCGTTAATACTATTAAGTTCATCCTGATGAAAGCTATCGCTTATAAACGCTTTAAGCTGTTGTTCAGATTCTTTAGCAATAAACCATCCCCAAAACCCCCATAGCATAATGCTAGTTAGAAAAAAGATAATTAAGATTAATAATAGTTTTTTAATCATTGATTATACTACTTTTATCACCATCCATAAGTAAACGCTTAGGCTTCACACCTACGATTAGCAGGGCAGCAAAATAAAGAACAACAGATGAAACAATCAAACCTAATAACATCGATATTTTTTGCATTACCCCATGCTGTTGCCACCAAGAGTCCTCTGGTGTTAGCCACCAAATAGCAGCACCCATAATAGCGCTTGCTAACAACACCTGTAGTATATGTTTTACATTACCTTTCTGGGATTGATAGATATTTTGTTTTTTCAGTGCCAACATCAATAAACCCGCATTGACGTAGCCTGCTAAAGCCGTTGCTAGTGCCAGACCTGCGTGTGGTGCGGCATACCCCATTTTATACCAAGGTAGTACAATCAAAAGATTTAACAGCATATTAGTAAATATCGCGATAATACCAATCTTCACAGGTGTTTTTGTATCTTGGCGGGAATAAAAACCTGGTACTAATACTTTGACTAAAATAAAAGCTGGAAGACCTAGCGCGTAGGTCATTAAGCTCCAACTTGCCATCTGCACATCGTGCCAGCCATTCACACCATTATCGATAACCGTCGCCAAAATGGGGGTTGCTAGCAATATTAACCCTACCATCGCAGGTACTGCTGCCAATAGAGATAAACGCGCCGCCCAACCTAGTGTCGCTGAGAATGCCTTTTTTTCTTTATTTGCATGGTTACCTGCTAATTTAGGCAATATAACGACCCCTATCGCAACACCTATTAACGCTAGAGGCAATTCGACAAAGCGATCCGAGTAATACAACCATGTGATAAAACCTGTGCCTAATAAAGAAGCAATTGCGGTATTAATCAATAAATTAATTTGTGCTACCGAAGAGCCAAATAAGGCGGGAACCATTAGTTTCATAATTCTGCTAACCCCCTCATAACCTCTTTTAAGACGAAAGCGAGGGAATAAACCAAGTTTCATCAAAGCGGGAATTTGAAACAACAGTTGGGCAATTCCACCGCCAAAGACACCCCATGCTAGCGCTTCTACAGGCTCTTCAAAATAAGGAGCGAACCAAATAGCTGCAATAATTAAAACAACATTAAGCAATACGGGCGTAAAAGCAGGCACTGCAAATTGTTTGAAAGTATTAAGGATGCCACTGATAAAAGCGGTTAGAGAAATAAAGAAGATATAGGGAAAGGTGATACGCAAAAGTTGCGCTGCTAACTCAGGACGAGCATCAGGATTACCTTCAAAACCTGGTGTTATTACTTTGATTATCCATGGGGCCGCCAACATTCCAATGATAGTAATTACTAGAAGTATCGTTCCTAAAGTACCCGCAACATGATCAATTAAGCGTTTTAAATCCTCTTTACTGCGAGTTTCTTTATACTCAGAAAGCACGGGAATAAACGCTAAAGAAAAAGCACCTTCGGCAAACAATCGCCTTAGTAGATTAGGGATACGTAAGGCTGCCATAAACGCATCCATCGCCCCACCAATAAGAAAATAATTGGCAAATATAACATCACGAGCCAAGCCTAATACTCGTGAAATCATCGTCATAGCACCTACAACAGCACCTGAGCGAAGTAGTCGACTCATTAATATTCCTTTCTGTGACATCTATGCCTTCACCAGCTTATATTTTGATGAAGATATTAGTAAGTTAATAAAAAATCAATTATCACTGAGACAGAGCTGTATTTCACCTTAATTTAACGTATTAATTGTTTTTGCTGAGTAATTATTAACACCATTTATCAAAAAACCACCACATTACCGCGCATTTATCTTGCATGACTGAAGTGATAAGCAGTGTAATAGCGCACAGAGGCGTAAATACCCCCCGCACTATAGGTTTTATAAATTAATAAAAATAATGAGTGAATAACAATGAGAAGCCCAATAAGTAATAAACGCAAGTCACGTTTATTGATCCCACTTTTCTGCTCTATTAGTACGCTAGTAGCTGCACAAGCCTTTGCAGGAACCCCAACTGTTAGCTTAAATGCTGATGCTGAGCGTGGCAATATTGCCGAATCAGGTCGTCTTGGCTACGTTGGTGGCTCTACCCGTGTTGGTGTAAGTATTGATAAAAATTTACAAGGTCAAGTTGACGTAAACCAAATTGTTGCAGAAGATGATCTTTCTGCAACTAGCGTTGAAGGCTGGTTTGGCTATCAACTAAAAGATAAAAATGCTGCAACTAAGGGCGTCAAAGGTGCTGGCGTAAAGCTCAATCATTTATGGGTTGAGCGTGGTGGAAAATATCAAGGTGACACAGTACATAAAGTGTTTGGCGCTTACGACAAAAATGCTGATGATCATGCAAAAATAACCGCTGGTTATGGACAAGAGCAACGTGATTTATTTTGGTCGGGTCATGTATCCAAAGGTATTTCTGGTAAGAGTGTTATCGGTACAACATCTACAAGCCAAACGTCTACAAAGGCTTATGATTATGGTGTAGGTGGTGAAGTGGGTACTTTCTTAGAAGACTCTCTTACACGCATCCGTGGTGGTGTTGATTATGAGTGGGGCACCGATTATTCTGGTACTGAAGATAAACCAACTCAAGCAACAATCTCAGCGGGCGTGCAGCAGTATTTTTATGACTCACCTCATAGCGTAACTTTTGATGTATCTGCCAGTAAAAAAGCAGGTGGTAGCACAGCTAAAACAACAAGTAACAACGCACGTGTAGGCTACCAATATGAATTTGGTAAAGCGGGCACATTCCAATCAAATCGAATGACTAAGCGTACTCGCGTAGAAGTACCTGGCACAGCCGCTATTGCTGCAGTTCCAGCAATTGCAGGAAAACCTGCAAAGTATACGAAAAAAGCAATCAATACACCTTATACGAAGCTTGTTAAAACAACCATGAAGCTTGAAAATGAGACCTTCTTCAAGCTAAACAGCGCACAACTAACAGCATCGGCTAAACGTAATCTTAATAAAATCGCAGCTGAGATTAGAAGAAATAGTTATACAGGCGCTATTCGCATCACGGGTAATACTTGTGGCTTAGGCAATGCTAAATACGATCAACTGTTATCAGAGCGTCGTGCTAAAGCAGTTAAGCAATTTATGATCAGAGCTGGCTTTAATTCTGCTCACCTCGTTGCACGTGGTCTAGGAAAAGATCATCCTAAATATCCTAACGATCCAGCCTCTGGATTTAAAAATCGTCGTGTAGATATCGAGTATGTATCACAACGCTCTGTTAAGAAGAAAGCTTACAAAACTCAATATAAAAATATATTAGTTTCAGCAGGCACACCAAGTCGCCCAGGAAGAGCAGGTGTTGCTGCAACTCCAGCACGCTTTATCTGGAAAACTGAAGAAATAAAATCAGCACCAATATGGGTTAAACGTGCACTGCACAATCCTATTCGTCATAAGCGTTCGGTTGATACTTATCAAACACAGGCTTCTTTAAAT
>DQSN01000139.1 GCA_015663245.1 Leucothrix mucor | reverse complement strand
CTGTCCGAGAACTAAGAAGCTACTGCAAATCCCATAAACCTCATAATCTGAGCTTATTGAAATCGTTAAATAGCCCTGCTATTCGCCTCATTCAACAAACTCACCTTATAAGATTTCTGTGATTTTCGCTACGGCTCTAATTCTCGGACAGGCTCCTAGGAAAATAAAAGCCCACTAGAAGAAACTTCTAGTGGGCAAAATATTATAGAGTCAACCTATAAGCTGGGTTCTGTTTTAGACAATCATTCATCTGGATAATATGTCGCCATATACCTCAAGCGATCTACCCGAACACAACGCGGGTCGCGCCATATGTGTTCCTATTTGATCTTGCTCCGAACGGGGTTTACCTTGCCACAAACTGTTGCCAGTTGTGCGGTGCGCTCTTACCGCACCCTTTCACCCTTACCAACAATGTTGGCGGTCTTCTCTCTGCTGCACTTGCCGTCAGCTCACGCTGCCCAGATGTTATCTGGCGTCCTACCCTATGGAGCCCAGACTTTCCTCCCTTTTGCTGTCGAAACAACAAAAGCGCGATTGCCCAGTCAACTCTGCGCGCCATCCTAACAAAGAAAGGAGCTATTGCATAGAGCCCAGAAGTTAATTACTTGCTCTAAATGCCACTATCTCATCCACCGTATTTTCTTCTCTACGGTCTAATTCTGCGCTCAAACCTTCCATTTTCATTTTAATAATTTCGGTAAGTTTTTCTAATTTCTTGACGATTAAAGACAATGCCTGCTGTTTTTCATGGACGTTTTTTTCTGCTTGTTGATATTTTTTCTTAGCGTTATTCAAGTCATCCTCTAATTGTTTTTTGCGATATTTCATATGCTCAATATCCGCCATATAATTACCCAAGTCTTCTGGAGCGAAAATCCCTGACTGCAAGTCGCCAAACAACTCGTCCTGATGCTTCAAACGCCACTTGCTATATTCACGCTGTTGATGGAATTTTTTAGCTAGATCTTTCTCACAAAAAATCAAATACTCCTTACTATTTTGCAACGCAATATAAGCTTGTTCCATACGACGTTTTCTTAAATCTTTAAGTTTTTCTAGACTCATAAAAACCCCAAAAAAAATATTAAGAAATCAACTTCATCAGCTGAGGAATAGTTATTGATGGACTACAGTCCTCGTCGGGCGTTTGGCGTAGAAAGGCATTTATCGCATCAATTTTTGCCAAAGCTTCATCAGCTTCTGGATCTGTACCTTGCTGATATTCACCGACCCGTACTAAAAATTCGATTTCTTTATGTTTTGCCATAAGACTGCGAATTTTTGCCGCCGTTGCAACATGCTGAGGATGCACGATTGCAGGCATCACTCGACTTAGACTCTGTAAAATATCAATGGCTGGGTAGTGGTTTTTTGCCGCCAGCTCACGTGATAAAATAATATGCCCATCAAGTAAAGAGCGAATTTCATCCGCAATAGGATCCGACATATCGTCCCCTTCCACCAACACAGTATAAAAAGCGGTGATCGAACCTTTATCCGAACGCCCTGCTCGCTCTACCAGCAAGGGAAGTTCTGCAAATACCGATGGGGGAAAACCTCGTCGAGCAGGAGCTTCTCCCGCTGCCAACCCTATTTCACGCTGCGCCCGAGCAAATCTTGTCAGCGAGTCCATCATCAACAAAACACTCTTACCCTGATCACGATAATATTCTGCAACAGCCGTTGCAACGTAAGCTGCTTTTAACCGCTCTATTGATGGTCTATCCGAAGTTGAAACGACAAGCACCGTTTTCTTCATTCCTTCTTCACCCAAGGCGCCTTCGACAAACTCTTTAACCTCTCGTCCACGCTCACCAATAAGCGCAATGACATTCACATCAACCTCAGCATGTTTAACCAACATGCTCATAAAAAAACTTTTACCCACTCCCGCACCAGCAAACACACCCATGCGCTGACCAATACCACACGTTAGCAAACCATCCATTGCTTTTACGCCCAAACCCAGTGGCTCATTAATAATGTCGCGTGATAAGGGTGAAGGTGAGCTTGCAATAACGGGATAGCTTGCATCTAAGTTCAAACTTTCTATATCACGGCCACCTGTATCAATAATATTCCCCACACCATCTAATACACAGCCCATCAGGTCGTCACCCACAGCTACATGCAAAGACTTTCCTGTGGCAATCACCTCTGTTCCTGTAGACATCCCGCGCATATCGCCAATAGGTGCTAATAAAACTTCATTTCTATCAATGCCGATGACTTCCGCAGGCGTTACGTCTTCAGACGCACTGTTTTTCAATAGGCACAATTCTCCTATTCTTGCTTGTGGCAATACCGCGCGCACTTCTGTTCCTGCAACTTGCACGATACGCCCATGTAAATTAAGTGAGGGCACCGTATCAATAGCATTTTGCAACGCAGAAGAAATATTATTAAAAGACATAGGCATTTATTTTTATTTGTTTCATCAAAATCATGTACGTTTTTATAATCCGCAGGAATACAAACTTTAGAGTACTCATACAAGATAAGTCTTGGACTCCCTGTACGCTTATAAGAAAAAAGACGATAGAGGCTATTCAAGTATTTATTTTTATCCTCCCCTCTTTGTTAAAGAGGGATTGAAGGGGATTTATTCTGATATTTTTAGCCGTCCTAGCGGTCTCAACCTTACCTCAGAAGTCAGCTCTTGAAATGACAGCACGGGAATATTTGCCATTTTTGAAGAAAAATAACTACTCAAATGGCGGCGCAAGTCTATCGACGTTAAAACAACAGGCCGCGCAGTCAAGTCATCGTGATTTTGTGCTTCCTCTTCATTGAATTTCAATGTTTCCATTAGCTTATCCGAAGCATTTGGCTCCAAAGCCAAATAGGACCCTGTTGGCAATTGGCGAATACTCGCTTTAATCACATCCTCTGCCTCTGGCTCCAATAGATAAACAGGTAAAACAGCTGATCCATTGGAAAACTTATGACTAATTTGGCGCTTAAGACCCATCCGTACATATTCTGACAACATGGCTAAATCAGTTTCTTTCTCACCCCATTCAATAATGGAATCTAGAATTTGCCGTAGATCACGAATAGAAATCCCTTCTGCAACCAACCGTCTCAATATATCGGTAATTTTAGGCAGAGAGACCAACTGCTGAGCTTCACGAATTAACTCAGCATAGCCTTGAGCTTCCAGTTTATTAAATAATGCATGAACCTCCTGCACACCCACAAACTGCGACGCATGCTGGCGCAGTGATGCCGCCAAGTGAAAGGACAATATTTGCGCTGCTTTTAGTGTTTGTATTTTTTGCATTGCCAAGTTTTCAGCTTGATCTTGCGAGACCCACACCGTCGGCAACCCTGGTAAAAAGCCCTCTCCTGACTCATGAGGAATCTGCTTATTATTTAAAGACTCAACTGAGTCTTTCACAAAAACATTACCAAAACCAAGATAACCTTGAGCAACAGGGATACTCTGGATAAAAATCTTATACTCATCTCGCATATCCGCGATTAAACGAAAGCGAATACCAGGAATAGGCACACCCATATCTTGATAAAAGTTTTTTCTCACAGTTGTAAATTCAAGATGCAGCTCTTCAGGAGATAAATAGGAACGTGCTTCCTCTGTCAGCTCAACCAAAACTGGAGAAACCGTCTCGTCATCCGATGTTTTTGATGCTTCCAAAGCAGCAAACCTTTCTTGGTCTACAATATTTGCTCCTATTAACGACGTACCACCTTCTTCTTGAAATTTATGCTCTTGCATCCGCTTCATTAATAATCCCGTCAAGCCAAAAACAAAGCTTAGAAAAAGGAAAACAACAAAAGGGAAGCCTGGAATCAATCCCATAATAAAGACAACTGCCGATGCTATTAGTAAAGCATCTGGCTGCGACATCATCTGGTCGCCAATATCTTGTCCTAAGTTATTATCATCATCGGTGGTCACACGACTAACGATAATACCCGCTGTTATCGAAATAAACAGCGCAGGAATTTGTGATACCAAACCATCACCAATGGTCAAAATAGAGTAAATAGAGCCTGCTTCACCAAACTCCAAGTTGTGCTGCATCATACCAACAGCTATACCACCCAAGATATTGACGAAGATGATAACCATGCCCGCAATGGCATCGCCTTTTACAAACTTCATCGCACCATCCATCGCACCATAGAGCTGACTACCCTGCTCTAAACGACTACGGCGCGTACGAGCTTCATCCATAGTGATAACGCCTGAGCGCAAATCGCTATCGATACTCATTTGCTTGCCTGGCATTGCATCAAGAGAAAAGCGCGCACTAACCTCTGCGATACGCTCAGATCCTTTAGTAATAACAATAAATTGCACAATGGTGATAATAAAGAAGATAACAAAGCCAACAACTATATTTCCGCCTACTACAAACTCACCAAAAGTGGTCACAATAGAACCAGCATCAGCTTGCAATAAAATTAGCCTTGTTGTCGAAATACTCAACGCTAACCGAAAAAGTGTTGTCAATAATAAAACAGCAGGAAAGGCGGGAAATGCCAAGGGTGATGGCATATAAACACCAATCATTAATAGTAAAATAGCACCACTAAGATTGACACCTATAAGTATGTCTACAACGAATGTAGGCATAGGCAGGATCATCATAAAAGCAATTAGTATCAAAAATACAGCCAGAACAATATCGTTCCTACTGGTGATTTTTAATAAAAGATCCTGTGTTTTATCATTTAACATCAAACACACCTTTTCTTTTTATATTTAGAGGAAGCCTCTATTAGCTCATGGGTCCGATTCCTAGGAGGCTGCCCGAGAACTCCAAAAAATGAAATTTCAATCAATATATAGTGATTAAATCTTTGAATAAACACTACATGCTGTGGTTGCTATTTTCAAAAGTTAGTTCTCGGACAGGCTCCTAGAAGGCTGGCCTATAGTTTTGTCGAAATTAAATTACCCAAACCTGCTGTCTCCAATAAACTTCCAACATTGTCATTTGTGTTTCTTAATTCTAATTTATATCTGCCAATACAGTATTTAATTGCCGAGCAACTTCTGCATCAACAGCACTATCGGGCATAACGACTGTTGAATATGCCGTTTCATACACTTTCACTTTCACTTAATCCTTTAACTGAGAAATAAAAAATAGGTACACCCGTAATCATCCGAGATTACGTCTTAAAAACAGGTAAAATAGAGCCGCTAAGCTAAGAAGCCATTATGGTTATTATGAACAACCTTACAGCCCCTCTAATTCTCATCAAAAGAACCCATGGCATTTACCACATATAAAATATTTTTTTTAACCGCTACTACTTTGACTCTTGTCTCTGCTGATAAATTTTCGCCATGTACAGCCCATGTCTCACCGTGTAAAACAACCTCTCCAACGCCATCTTTAATAATTTTTTTCAAGGTTATTTTTTTTCCTATATGATGCTTTCCTGGATAGACTGTTAGCACGCTATCTACGCTTCCAAATAACGATTTTACAAATCGGGCAAGCATAGGGGCAAAAAAAACAATCGCAAGAATCAACAATAATTGCCAATACCAATACAAACCAGCATCTAGCAATAGCAATAGCCCTGTAATACCCGCAGCAATACCAAACCACATAAAGAAGTTATCGGGAGATACAAGACGCTTAAAAAAACTAAAATCAGTTGTTTTTTCTCTTAAACGACCTAACCGAGGGTTAACATGCTCAAAATAACTATTCCGAATAGTCCTTTTTTGCTCCACCCATTTTTCTGATAATGTACTAATATTCTTTATCTCCAAGAAAATAGTTTCTTACGGTATTCGCATTAAAGAGCCACGCTATTATTGTTGCCATCACGAAACGCAACTATGCTCCCTCACAATGTATTGAATATCAAAAAACGCCCTTCACGAATTTTATTATGCTTACTTAGGAGGCTGACCGAGAATGGAATAAGCTACTGCAAATTCTCCTGATTGCACCTGTTTTATGGTCAAACTCGTTAAAGGGAACAACCATTCCCCTCATTTGATCATAAAACAGGCAATAATCAGCCAGATTTTCGCAACGCTTACCATTCTCGGACAGGCACCTAGAACTAAAAATCTACAACAAAAACTCTTAAATTAATTATCAGACCTCAGACGGGTTTATGGCTAGCCCCATCTGACCAAGTGACATTTAATACGAGTTGAGGGGCAAAGCTAGTACATCAGTCAGCTTACTCCGCTGTTTGCTGGATTGCTTTTGCAACACCTTTAATTGACATGGATGGAATATACTGATCAATTGTCCCTTCATGCGCGAGCTGTTGCGCCAATGCAGGATCTACCACTATTTTTACTTTTTCCTTTTTCGCCGTAGCTATCATCTTAAAACTCATTTGATCTTTACCAATAGCTAGCAATATAGGTAAAGGCAAGTCCTCCTCATACTGCAATGCAATGACTAAGTTTACACCTGCAATTAGAACGCGTGACTCTTTAACTCGCTGCACAGCATCTTCCTCAAGCAATCTACGCTGCTCAGCACGACGTGCACCTTTAATAATTGGGTCTCCTTCCTGACTTTTATGCTCACGTTTGACTTCATCTTTTGTCATACGTTGTTCTTTTAAGAATTGAGCACGTTGGAACATAAAATCCATTGCTGCCACAATAATCAAAATAGGCAATAAAATCATAATGAGCTTTTTTAATAAGCTTTGAAACACCAACATTTGGCACTCAACATTACATTGTGAAAGTTCATGCATATACTCGCCAACCCCTAGCCTCACGACATATACAATGATGATACTCATACCTATAATTTTTAGAGCAGAAAAAAATGTTTTAACGACTTGTTTTACAGAAAATACTCGACCAAAGCCTTTGATTGGGCTGATTTTATCACCACGAGGAATGATTGGGTCTACCGAAAAAACAAAACCAAACTGTAAAATATTCCCCAAAATACCCGCAAAGAGCATCAACAAAGAAAAAGGTAACATGATGCTAAAAATGACCTTATTTAAGACGGAATCTATAATATTATCTAAGGCAACTTTAAATTCCATCGTGTAAACAAAGGAGATAGAGGTAAATACATCCTTAATCTGCCCATAAAGCCAATCCCAGCCAAACCAAAAATACATAACGGCAAATAAAAACATTATCGTTGGCGCAAACTCTTCACTACGTGGAACCTGCCCTTTTTCGCGTGATTTTTCGAGTTTGCGCGAACTGGCTTCTTCCGTTTTACTGTCTTTATCTTCACTCACTTCAGAATCATTTCAAGCACTTGAAATGCCTCCCCAAAATGCAGAAATTTTTCTCTCATATACTCAGCGATAAAAGTAACGTAATAAATCAACATAAACATACTTACCCCACTTTTTATTGGCATCGTCAAAAGAAATACATTTAACTGTGGCACTTGGCGCCCTATAAATGCAGCACCCAGCTCAATCAAGTACATAACAGCAATAATAGGACCTGCCAATAGTGCTGCGCTATACATCAACAAATCAAGCTGGCGCAGAAAAATAACCGCCGAATCCATATGAAATGCTGGAAAAAAACTATCTATTGGCCACGATTGATAACTAAGAAGTAACACCTCATAAAGCAACAAAAAACCACCTGAAGCGAATAACAAGGTAACAGACAACAAACTTAATAGATTTCCCAGCGGGGAAGTTTGATCTGCAATAACCGCAGCAAATTGCTCTGCACTCATCGTGCCACGCTGCATATCAATAAAATATCCTGATGCACTAACCGCCCAAAAAGGAATACTGAACATAAATCCCATCATAAAACCAAGTGCTGCTTCTTTGAGTATGATACTGACAATAAGCATGGCATCCATTGGCACGTCTTTTATTTGCTCGAACGTCATCGGTATTGCCACTACAGATAACACCACAATAATTCCATTACGCGCTAAGCCAGGTAGTACCGTACTATTTAGAAAAGGCATCACTAGAAAAGCCCCCAATATACGTGGCACAGTTAGTATCCAAGCAAGTAGCCATATCTCTCCTTCTGCAAAAAGACTAATGCCCTCGTTCATTTGGGAAGGTGTGGAAACTGATCAAAAACATTTACTGTGAAATCATATAGTTCAGGCCCCAACCAACGCACTGTAAAAGCAATAGCCAACATAACAGCAACCAACTTAAAAGCATGTGGTAGCGTCTGCTCCTGAATTGATGTTAACGCTTGAAATAGACTAATCACTAGACCAACGACAGTGGCGGCAATCAACACAGGTAAAGACAGATACAGCACCAACTGCATTGCTTGCGCGGTAAGATGTATTATTATTTCTTGTGACATAACATCTTCCTCACTGATAACTCAAAATAAGCCCGTGCACCAAGCGCACCCAGCCATCAACCAAGACAAATAACAACACTTTGAAAGGCAAAGAAATTACAATAGGTGAGACCATTATCATTCCCATTGATATCAAGATATTCGAGATGATTAAATCAATAATTATAAAGGGCAGATAAAGTAAAAAGCCTATTTGAAAAGCGGAGGTTAGCTCACTCACTAAAAAAGCAGGAATTAGAATGAGCAAGTTGTCATCACTTACTTTATCTGCATATTTTTTTGGCCATATTTTTTTAGTTGTTTGTAAAAAAAAGTGACGCTCTTGCTCACTCGAATGCTTTAACAAAAAAGCCTGAAATGGCGCAAAACTATCCTGTACGGCATCTTGCAAGGCAGGATTTTTAATATCATCAAAGCTCACATTATGGGTATTAAACCGCTCGTAAGAATCCATCACCACGGGGGCCATCACATACATCGACAAAATGATTGCCAAGCCATTAATCGCTAAATTAGGAGGCGCTTGCTGCAAACCCAAAGCACTACGCACCATATGGATTACAATGACAATTTTCACAAAAGAAGTAGTTAAAATTGCAATAAAAGGCGCTAACCCCAATAAAGTTAATGCGCCTATTAAAACAATGGGATTAGGAAAGCTATCCATCGGTACGCATCCCAAACAATGAAATAACACGTACTCCAACCTTGCCGTTTATATCCACTAATTCCCCAGTGCCAATCACTCGGTTTTGTGAGCGAATTTTTACCACCTCAGAAAAAGACTCTTGCAAATTAATAATATAACCAGCTGTTAATGACTCGACTTCATGAAAAGGTAATTCCATATCGCCAATATCAAAGGTCAGTTTCACAGGTAAATCACCCACTTTTGCTACATCATTTTCATTATCATTCGACATTCTTTTTATCCCCGACTCAATGGTTAATATTTTATTATCTATATTGGCTTTAAACCTCTCCCCCGAGATAAGACGAAGGCACACTTTTTGATTTCGTATATTTTCTACTGTGTCAATTAAGATCACATCCGCCGCCTCTATCTCCTCTAATTCAGCAACAGCTAATGTCATGCTGCCAACTTCGAGCCACACAGGTGTTACATGGTTATTCCAGTCAGGAGAGTAGTAGAATGATGGCCAACGACTTATTAGCTTCTCAATAACAGGCTGTAATTTATTATTAAGAATTAGAATTGCATCAATATCACGTGTTTGATTTTCAACCACCTTAAAAGCAACTGAATATTCATTGATATCACTTGGCTTTATTTTGAAAAAATTCAGCACTTTAATACTTACATCTAGTTTAGACATCAGAGAGGATAACAAGGGGTCGAGCGCTGTTTCTAAAAGCTCTGCTCTTAGTTCCAACGGGAGATTCTTTAGTTTATTCTCCGTTATATATATCCTAATACGCTCAATTAGCGGCCAAGTAGAAATCCATAAAGCAGCTGGGATACCTTCTATTTCGACTAATAGGCCCAGTGATTTATCCCTTATTTCTGGTAAATCGGAGCGAATACTAATTTGATAAGAAGAATTATCATCGTCGTCTAAACTAAATCTTAAAGCATCGGTTTTTGCTACCAAAAAATTTTTCCAGCGCACTAGCTTCTCGCTGCTATACCGTCGCAGACTAATCTGTTTATATTTTTTTTTATGTACGATCATTTTGAAATACCCATCCCCACATACAAGCAATAGAATCCAATTATTTTTATTGTTTTTTCAGGAAAACTTTCTGAAAGACTAATTTTTCTATTTATGCATAAAACTACCCCCCATGATTACTCTATTGCCGATACTAGGCAAAACTAATCAGACCAACTGAAAAACTTTCTCAAAAAAAAGCCCGTCATTCCGAAGAATGACGGGCTTACATTTAAATAATAAACTTATTTAAATTATTGCTTAGCCTAGATTAGTTAAGCGTTCCTTCAAAGCCAGGACGACCAGCTGACTGATCTGCCCAGAAAGAGAAAGAACCATCATCGTTCTGTGTTCCAACACTAAAGACAGAACCATCGCCATTAGTATCAACTAATGGCTGCCATCCTTGACCAAAAATCCACTCACGACCAGAAGAGGCAGAGAACGTTCCATCATCTTGCTTAGTGAAATCCCATAACTGAATATCACCAGCACCATCAAATGACTTCCAAAGTGTTACATCAGTATCGTTAATTCCACTCCAGTCTTTCAGCTTAACATTGTGACCGTTGCTATCAGAACCCATATGTGTTCCAGGCTGGATCATGACAGGCATTGCTTCGCCTGCATCTCCTTTATCACCCTTGTCGCCTTTATCACCTTT
>DQSN01000203.1 GCA_015663245.1 Leucothrix mucor | reverse complement strand
TATCCGTTTTCACTAAGTACCTTTAATTATTAGTGATATTATAACAACTTAAACGCTAGGAACTTCGACTCGATTCAGTCCATAAAAATATCGAGCGACATTCTCATACATGCCTCTTACAGCTAAAAATATTTCTAATATGATGCATCATTTTTGTGAATAAAAAGGTCTAAAAACTATTCACAACCAAGGTATATCAGATTTCAAGCATTCTTGATCGTAGGGGGTATAAAACCCCATAAAAACTATAAATGTAGAAATGAATACAAAAACTAACACCCCTATTGGAGAATCGGTCAAACGCCAGCGCGAGTTATTAAAAGATTTACTCAGCGTTGCTTTATCACGTCTTGCCAAAAATATTCCGCACAGCATGACGGATAAAGAAGGCTTGGAGGACTATTTATTAGACTCTTGTAAAGACTTACCCTATTGCAAATACCTATTTGTACTGGATAATGAAGGCAAACAAATTACGGCTAATTTATTTAAACATGGCAAAGATGAGAGCCAATACGGACGTGATCGCTCGTCACGCCCTTATATGCAAGGGATGCATGATATAGATTTTGCGCTTTCAAGTGCCTATATCAGTAAGAATAAAAAACGCCCCTCTCTCACAGCAATGCAAACTATTCGTGATGAACATGACACGCTACTTGGTTTCCTAGGGGTAGATTATGATTTGCGCGAACTACCTCGTACCGAGGCTCTGTATGAAGAACCACGTCACTGGCGACAAATAAAAGGCGACCCTGCCATTCGTAGTGGTTTATTTGCCCAGCATCGAGTTGAAAGTTTAATGGATCAACAGCTTGATAATGTACTCGCATTGCAAGAGGAGCTAATGCTACAACATGGCGTATATCATTGTCAGATTCACTTTTCCAGTAGTCGCTCAACTATTTGGCATGTTGATGATCCTTATACCTATCGTATTTTGACTATTGATGAATTATCGGACCCTGATACTTGTCTCGCTTATCCGCGTAAACCCTATTTTGAACGGGCAACTGTTCCTCAAGATGCCATTATGAAAATTTTTGAGCAATTTAAAGTGCTACGAACCTATGATGACACCATTTATCTACGTTCTGCCTCCCTAAATCTCGTCAATGGCTTTATTGGCTTAAATTTTTCCTGTGACGGTTCTCACTATATGATATATGATGACTTTCTAGAGAAGGGGCTTGATTTTTGGCTTGGAGTTTAGGGGGAAATGAATGACAACAGCAGATTTTGATAGCTTAATTGAAGACGTTTGTGGGCAAGGTTGTACCCAAGTTAATCAAACTATAATCCAGTTAGAAGAAGGACAATGCCCACCTCAACTGCAGCAACTTAGCCTCCCAGAGCGTGAGACTGTTTTAAAAGAATTAAAATCAGTGATGGATGTTTACGACGGTGGTGTTTGCTCAATCTCTCCTCCACCTGAAACATCATAGCAAGTTACTTTTAAACATTACAAATAAGCAAATACAAAAAAGCCCAACATCTAGTTGGACTTTTTTGATGCTATTAAAAGTCCAAAGCTATATGTTTAAGGCTTTCTTTACTTCTTCTACCACTTTATCACTTGATGTTGCATTCACATTCAAGATCAGCTCTTCTTTTGTATAATACTCAACTAAAGGTGCTGTTTTTTCATTGTAAATATCTAAACGATTACTGATAGCTTCTTCTGTTTCATCTGCACGCTGAATTGTCTCACTACCACACTTATCACAAACTGCTTCAACTTTAGTTGGCTTGCTAATAGTGTTGTAAATTTCCTGACAATCAGAGTTAGAACAAGTACGACGAGTCGTTAAGCGCTCTAAAATAACATTACGAGGTACATCAAGGTTTACAGCCATGTCTAATGAAATATTAAGCTTGGTTAATAATTCTTTAAGCGCATCTGCTTGAGGGATAGTGCGAGGAAAACCATCCAGTAAGAAACCACCTTTGCAATCATCTTCAAGTAAACGCTCACCCATGATATTCATTATTAGCTCATCAGGAACAAGATCACCTGCATCCATAAATCCTTTTGCTTCTTTACCTAGGTCAGTTCCTGCTTTAACTGCTCCACGTAAAATATCACCTGTAGATATTTGTACAGAACCATCAACTTGAGTTAATAATTTAGCAACTGTACCCTTACCTGCGCCTGGAGCACCTAATAAAATCAATTTCATTTCGTCATTTCCTTTGTTGTATTGACAGGTCACCTCACCAAGAAATTTATCCTAGGAAGTAACATTACTTAAACTTATTTTGGAGAATATATAAATGTTCCCCAAATAATTTGCGACATTCTAAAGTGTTTCGATCATATTTCCATATTTTTATTATTGATAATGGCTATTTAATGTTTAAAGCAATGATCAAAGAGAAATACTGATAAACTTGTAAGATTCAAAAATAACTCTTAACTAAGGATAACAACCCAATGTTAATTCAATTTAGTTGTAAAACCAGCCCTAATGTTTCAATGTTTGAAAGCTATGCGAAACATATGTTGAAATTAATGAATCAAAGCGGAAAAGTGCCAGGAGCACTTCGCCCTGAAGACATTGCAGTAGCTTTAAAATCATTACAACAAGGGCTTAGCGCCGAAAAAAATCAAGACGATGAAGATGAAGTCAGTATGAGTACCCGCGCCTATCCCCTTACCCAACTATTAAAACATGCTATCACTGAGAAAGAACATATCATGTGGGACTATGATACTGGCTTGATATAATAGCCCTCCACCTTAAAGACCGAATATCCTAAAGCTCCATCTGAATCTTAGTTCAAATCAAACTAGATTAGGAAGCGCGCAGTAACTCTACGCAACGATCTAAACTAGTTTTAGCTGTACTAAAAAGACTTTGGAATGTGGGATATTATTTTTCAGTCCTTAGTATCTTCTTCTTTAGGCTTAACTGTTTTCTCAACTTTTTCTTTAGTACTTGTTGTTTTAACAGCTTTCGCCTTAGGGGCTTTCTTTGATTCTTTTACAACTGGTTTGCTATCTTCAACCTTAGTCACCTTGGCTTGAGCTTTTGTTGCTGTTTTAGCAGCAACAGAAGAGGTTGATTTTATTGCTCTTTTAGTTGTAGCTTCCGCAGTTTTTTTCGTCTCTGTTATATTACTCTTACTTGCAGCTGTACTTGAAGCACTACGCTTCTTTGTCGTTGTCGTTGTCGTCGTCTTTTTAGTTGTAGCCGCCTTTTTAGCCACCTTTTTTACGGGTTTTTCAGTATCTGCCTTTGCAGTAGTTGTCACCGTTTTATTCCTTGACGTTGTTGTGGCTTTTTTCACTGGTGCTTTTTTTGTAGTAGTAGTTTTTGCCTTCGTTGCTACTGTTTTTTTCTCACTTGTTTTTTCAGCATCCTTTCCTTTAGTAACAACCTGTAGCTTTTTCTCTGCCACCGTCGCTTTTTTTGCTGTTGTTCTCTTCCTTGTTGTTGAGGTTTTTGACTTAGTAGCTTCTGATTCACTAGCACTTTTCTTGGCAGGTTTTTCTGCTGGCTTAGCCTTGCTGGTCTTTGTAACAGCCCCATCAGATTTTGAAGCAGCTTTCCTTACCGTTGACGCTTTTTGGGGAGCTTCTTTTTCAGCCGTGCCATTACTATCACTAACCTTTTCTGCTTGCTTCGAGTTTTTAGTCTCAGTTGCAGCAGGCTTTGAAGTGGCTTTAGGTGTCTTAGCTGCCACCATGCTTGTGCTTGCCTTTCCCGTTGGTATCTTTATTCCACCGTCGTTGTTAGCCGTAGAAGCTTTCGCACCACGGGTTGTATTGCCTTTTTTAGGTTTATTTGAAACCGTTCTTTTATTTTCAACGGCAACTTTAGGGGTTACGGGCTTCTTAGTGCTAGATTTATCCTCTGGTTTTTTTGATTCAGTGCTCTTTGCTACTTTAGAAACAGGTTCTGACTTCTTATTAGTCACCTTTTGAGCTGGAGGGCTAGTTTTCTTTTTAGTGCTCTTAGCTTTAGAGGAAGGAATTACAATTTCAAGAGGTGGCTGATCTTTAAAATCTGGCGTCTGAACAAAGGCTCTATCCTGTTTAGCCTGCTCCTTCTTATCCTGTGGTGGTTTTTTCACTGATTTATTTTGCTTAGTGTTTTGTGGGGATATTACCTTTTCAGCTG
>DQSN01000219.1 GCA_015663245.1 Leucothrix mucor | reverse complement strand
CAACTTGGGTTTATAACAAAATATATACACATCAATAATAGAGAAGAGTATGAGCGATACTGAATATTTGCAGCATATTATTAACGGAAATAAAGAAGCAGGAATTAAGGTTTTATTTGAAGATTATTCTGGTGGTGTAGCAGAGCTAAAAGCACAGGTAGAATCTAAGAATGTAAAGTGGGACGTGCTAGATATTGAATATATTGATGTAGAGCGCGCTTGTTCGGAAGGCATGTTAGAAGTTTTTCCGCATGATCTTTTGCCGAAAGGTGATGATGGAACAGCAGCTAAAGATGATTTTATCCCAGAAGCCTTAGCGAATGAGTGTACGGTTGGGAATATCATTTGGTCTGTTGTGTTTGCACATAAAAATGACATTAAAACAAAGCCGACCAAAATTGCAGATATTTTTGACCTAAAGAAAATTCCAGGTAAACGTGCTTTCAGAAAAAGACCACAAATTAACTTAGAATGGGCATTGATGGCAGATGGCGTAGAGCGTAAAGACATCTATAAAGAATTAAGCACGGAAGCAGGTGTAAAACGTGCATTCGCAAAGCTTGATACCATCAAAAAAGACATTGTTTGGTTTGAGTCATGGTCATAAGCTCCTCAACTGCTTAATGATGGCAGCGCAGTGATCGTTCAGTCTGGTAATGGTCGTATTTATAGTGCTATCGAAAAAGATAAAAGTGATTTTAATATCGTTTGGGACGGTCAGGTTTACGACCTAGATGGTTGGGCGATTCCAAAGGGTTCTAAGAATAAAGAAGCTGCGATTAAGTTTATTCTTTCTGCAACTAGAACTGTACCTGAAGCAGGCATGCAAGATGTAGCTTATGGCCCTACACGTAAATCATCAGCTCCATTGCTTTCAGAAGCGGTAAAGCCACAATTACCTTCTGCTCATTTGGATGAAGGCCTTAAGGCGAGTGCAGAATTCTGGGCAGATAATGATTCTGCATTGACTGAGCAGTTTACGGCGTGGTTAATTAAGTAAGCTTTTTTATAGTAAGTTTAAGGCCCGCTCGTAGGTGGGTATGAATAGGAGACTCCTGTTTATACCCCGCCGCTCCCTCTCTATGACTCAAAGGGCCATATGACAACAGATAATCTTGCGCTAAATTCTGAGCATACGCGTCAGTATAATCAAGCGGTGCGACGAGAAAAATTCAAGGCTTTTGCTTTGGTAGTCCCTCTGTTGTTCTTTTTAATTGTATTTTTTATTACCCCGATTGGCTTTATGTTATATCGGAGTTTTTACAATCCAGTTGTCGCGGACTTAGCGCCAAAAACGGTTCAAATACTTTCCCAGTGGCAAGATATTACAAAAGTTCCGAACCAAGAAACCTATAAAACACTGGCTTACGAAATTCAAAAACTGCAAAAAGAACGCTTAGCGGGAAAATTTGCAGAAGCAGTTAACCGACGTTTAACACAAACAGGAAGTGTGATAAAACGTACGGCTAGAAAAATTAAAAAACAAGACCTTGCTGAGGTTAAAGATTATAAGGCCTTACTTGTTTCCTATCATGAAAAATGGGGAAAGCCTCAGATATGGACAGGAATAAGATCAGCAGGTGATAAGATCACCATTAACTATTATGCAAATGCTCTGGATTATAAGCTAGAGCCATCAGGTGAAATTGTAAAACAGCCTGAAGATCGACAAGTTTACATTCCTATTTTAAAGCGCACCTTCTTTATCGCGTTTGTGATCACCATGTTAACCTTTCTTTTAGGTTACCCCGTTGCTTATTACCTTTCTTTAGTGCCCATTAAAAAGGCGAGCACTTTGTTAATCTTAGTGCTACTGCCATTTTGGACTTCCTTACTAGTGCGTACAACGGCATGGATCGCTATTTTGCAGCCTAATGGTGTTATCAATAAGACATTATTATATTTACACATTATTGATGAACCCTTAGATATTGTTTTCAACCAGTTTGCGACTATTTTAGCGATGACGCATATCTTATTACCCTTTATGGTTTTACCGCTCTACAGTGTTATGAAGGGTATTGATACTTCCTATGTACGAGCTGCACAATCATTGGGTGCAAACCCTTTTAAAGCATTTTTTCAAGTTTACTTCCCATTGAGTTTGCCAGGTTTTAGCGCAGGGGCTTTGCTGGTCTTTATTATGGCAATTGGTTACTACATTACGCCTGCTTTAATTGGTGGTGTTGATGGTCAGTTAATCAGTAACCTTGTTGCTCATCATATGCGTACGACTAATAACTGGGAACTTGCAGCTGCTTTAGGTTCTGTGCTGCTCGTGTTGATAATGCTACTTTACTGGGTATACGACAGGCTTGTCGGCGCCAGTAATATTAAGTTGTAGAGGGCTTTTAATATGTTACCCGTTTATTACAGTCCATTGCGCCGAGTTTGGCATTATTCACTGCGTATTATTGTTGGCTTAGTTCTCTTATTTTTGATCTTTCCGATACTAATCATCATACCTTTATCTTTTAATGTAGAGCCATTTTTTACCTTCACTGAAGGAATGTTAAAGCTTGATCCTGATGCTTATTCTACAAAATGGTATGTTGAATTTTTCACTGAAAAGAAGTGGAATATCGCAGTGGTCAATAGCTTTTATTATGCCTTCATGTCAACGCTACTTGCGACCTTTTTAGGTACATTGGCGGCTGTTGGTTTGGCATCGGATCGGATGCCTTACAAGCCTCTAATCACTGCAATTTTAATTTCACCCATGATAGTGCCGTTGATTATCATTGCAGCGGGTATGTACTTTTTTTATTCAGTGATGGGAATTGCAGGGACAGATTTTGGCATTATTGTCGCGCATGCAATGTTGGGCACACCTTTTGTGGTTATTACTGTGACTGCAACATTGGCGGGCTTTGATAAATCCCTATTAAATGCCTCAAAAAGTTTAGGTGCATCACCGCTTAAAACCTTTTTCTATGTCACCTTCCCCTTAGTACGACCTGGTATTATTTCAGGAGCGTTGTTTGCCTTTGTCACCTCCTTTGATGAAGTTGTGTTGATAATCTTCTTGGCAGACCCAGATCAACGTACCATCCCTCGCCAGATGTTCTCAGGTTTACGTGAACAAATAAATCCAACCATCTTAGCCGCAGCTTCTTTATTGATCTTAGTTTCTATCCTCTTGCTATTTACGATTGAGTACCTACGCCGACGCTCTGAAAATCAAACTTTTGGTCACTAAAACTTATTCTGTACCAATAGATCTCCCCTAAGTGGCACTACTGTAAGAGAGAGTTGCTCAGCATAATCATTACTTCAATTTGGAGTGATGATTATGAGTAAAACTAGCGATCTAATTGCCCGCCGAGAAGCCGCTGTCAGTGCAGGGGTTGGACATGTTCACCCTATCTTTGCAGCAAGTGCTAAAAATGCCGAAATATGGGACGTTGAGGATAAACGATTTATTGATTTTTCCTCGGGCATAGGGGTTGTAAACACAGGGCATCTTCACCCTAAAGTTAGAGCCGCAGCGATAGCGCAACTCGATTATTTCTCTCATACCTGTATTCATGTTGCAATGTACGAGCCATACATAAAACTGGCGGAACGCTTAAACGAGCTAGTACCTGGTGACTCTCCTAAAAAAACGCTCCTAATGAACTCTGGCTCTGAAGCCATTGAAAATGCTATCAAGGTTGCGAGAAAATATACAGGACGGACAGGCATTATCGCTTTCAATGGTGGCTTTCATGGGCGCACTCTATTGTCATTATCCCTAACAGGAAGGATTATTCCTTACAAAGCAGGTTATGGCCCCTTTGTTCCCGAAGTCTTTCATGCACCTTTTCCTAATAAAGATAAAGACATCAGTATTGATCAAGCAATAGAGGGCTTGGAGCAGCTATTTAAAAGTGATATTGAAAAAGAACGTGTTGCAGCATTTATTATTGAGCCTGTGCAAGGTGAGGGTGGCTTTTATACTGCTCCTCCTGAATTTTTACAACGTCTACGAGAAATAGCAGACCAGAGTGGTATATTGTTAATTGCCGATGAAATTCAATGTGGCTTCGCTCGATCGGGAAAAATGTTTGCCTGTGAATATTCAGGTATAGAGCCTGATTTAATAACATTAGCAAAAGGATTGGCGGGTGGTTATCCAATATCGGCTTTAGTTGGGAAAAAAGAGATCATGGATTCTGCGCCAACAGCCTCTCTCGGTGGAACTTATGGGGGTAACCCCATTGCTTGTGCAGCAGCTTTAGCTGTTATTGATGTTATGGAAGAAGAAAAACTGCCTGAAAAAGCACTTCATATTGGCGAAATACTGATGAGGCGTTTCAAAAAAATGGCAGAGTCTTACTGTATTATCGGAGATATTCGTGGTCTTGGTAGTTTGGTTGCGATCGAGTTATTTGAAGGAGGCGATAGGAGCAAGCCATCATTAGCGAAAACAATGGAGTTACAAACCTGTGCGAGAGAAAAGGGATTGATACTTTTATCTTGTGGAATAAATGGCAATGTTATTCGTTTTTTGCCACCTTTAACCATAGAGCAAGAAATACTTGAAGAGGGGCTAGATATTATTGAGGCTTGTTTTCAAGAAATGGAAGGTTGAAGATTAAAGGAAGTGCCAAGAAATTAAATTACCCACCTTGCTTGTCTTTTTGTCTCTATTTTCCCCTTCTCAATCATTGCGTAGAATAACTATGCACCAGCTACGCTTCTAAGTTGGGCTAAAGCCCAGCTAAGTCTTGAGAGGGAACAATCAGAACTAAAAACCCTGTGCAATACTACGGGTAACTTAATTATTTGAAACTTACTCACTAAAAAAACACTGCTATTCTTTTGCATAAAGCTCTCTAATAATAAACAAAGGTAGATAATAAATGACTGAATATCTCTTCCAACTTCCTGAAAATCGTAATAGTACATTACAGGCACAAATTCAGGAGATGATGGTTAAGGCGATCTTAAATAAACAACTGCCCTCAGGTAGTGCATTGCCGTCAGGAAGAAAGCTAGCAGAGCAATTAAATGTTTCTCGTAATACGGTTGTGTTGGCTTATTTAAACTTAATGGATGAGGGGTTTATTGAGTCGAGAGAGAGAAGTGGCTTTTATGTGCGTGATGATGTCTTAGATGGTTATGCTAAAAATACAGATATAATAGAGGGTGAGGGGAGCCGAGGATCTAATATTAATTGGAATGATAAATTAAATATACATCCAGATGCAATGCCTTATGTAATGAGACCTAAAAACTGGCAGTCTTATGACTATCCTTTTCTTTATGGACAGTATGATAAAAAAATATTCCCGATTGCTGATTGGAGAGAGTGTTGTCGAGAAGCCTCTAGCTTAAGTGCTATCTACGATTGGGCGCGTGACCATATAGATCAAGATAGAGACAATCTGGTTAAACAAATTCATGAAAAAGTTTTGCCACGTCGTGGTATTTTTGTAGAACGTGATGAAATTTTAATAACCGTAGGTGCTCAGCATGCAATTTATTTAGTCGCTAATTTACTGCTAAATAAAGAAAAAACAATAGGGGTGGAAAATCCAGGTTATCCTGATGCACGAAATACTTTCTTAACCAAAACAGATAAAATCAAGTTACTAGAAGTTGATAATGAAGGGTTAGTCGTTGATGATAATTTATCCGTATGTGATTGTGTTTATACAACACCCAGCCATCAATATCCAACAACAGTAACAATGCCAAAACCTCGTCGTTTAGAGTTGTTAGCAATGGCTAAAAAACACGACTTTATTATTATTGAAGATGATTATGAGTCGGAGTTAAATTACCTTGGAGCACCTACACCAGCCCTGAAAAGTCTCGATAAAAGTGGGCATGTTCTACACCTCGGCGGTTTATCAAAAACATTGGCACCAGGTATTAGGGTAGGTTTTCTGATCGGGCCGAAAGGATTTATACGTGAAGCCCGTGCTCTACGGCGCTTGATGCTACGGCATCCGCCTTCTAATAATCAATATATTATTGGTTTATTCTTAAAGCGTGGTTATCATGATGCATTGATGAGAAAAATGAGTGATACGTTGCAACGTCGGTCTAAATTAATGAGCAAGTTACTTCATCAATATTTTCCAAATGCTTTTCCTCGTTTATCATTTGGTGGCTCATCTTATTGGATAGAAGGGCCAAAGGATTTGGATTCAGAAGAGTTAGCAGAGAGGGCGAAAAAGGAAGGACTATTAATTGAGTCAGGAAATATTTTTTTTCATGAAAATAATCAGATGAAAAACTGCTTTCGTTTAGGATTCTCTTCAATTTCCTCAAAAAAAATAAAAGAAGGAATTCCACTATTAGCAAAATTAGCACATGAAAAACCTAGTTAAATAATAATTTACTCCAAAACAAACAAAGCATGATCAATAAGCTGCTAAGGGCTGAAAATTAAATAATACATCAAACTCCAAAGCTATATTGTTTTCAGTCCTAAGTATGTGAAGCCCTCCTTTTCTCTATCTATTCAAAACACCTCTCAAAATATTGTTAAAAAAATTAAACAATCTCAATTAAGCCCTTTTATCCAGAAAATATTTTTGTAAGAAGGAATAGGTTTATTATTGGGGGAGCATTAACCACCTCAATTATAAAAATTACAGTATTTAGGTTTATCTCATGACAGTTCCTGTTATTAAAACAGTCGGAAACTTTCCCGCGGGCGTTCAAGATGTCGCAATACCACTATCTGATGTGCGAATGATTGACTCTTCTGCACAGCCAAATATTAAGCGAGAGCTTTCTTTGAGTGAAATGTTTGCCATT
>DQSN01000152.1 GCA_015663245.1 Leucothrix mucor | reverse complement strand
TGAAAATGGCAGGCGATGTCGAGACACGTTTGCTAGTCTAAAGAAAACCTGTCGAAAACACGGTATTTCATTCTGGAAATATCTGCTTGATCGAACATCAGGAGAAAATAAGATTTCGCCTATGCCTGAAATTATTCAGACTGCTGCCTGTGGATTATGAGAAGTTACACTTTTCCGATAGCACAGCTAACAACTGACTTCACTTTTCCCTTTATTGCCTCCAATCCCTCGACTGAACCTTTTTCGGGATAACCCATACTTTTGAGCGACTCTACAACCGCCTCACGCACAACATCATCAGTCACATCAACCGTGACAATCTGTTCTTCGATAGCCACATCAACCGACTCTACGCCATCAATTGCGGTTAATTTCTTTGTGATGCTATTCGCGCAACCACCACAACGGATGTTTTCTACTTCAATACTGCTGTTCATTTTTCATGTCCTTTTGCTGTCTATTTATTGGAGATCTTCTCGATAGGATACTCTTTAAATATAGTTGCTACAAAATAACTTAATTCAAGGTTAGAATAAGCGGTCTACATTAAGGTATCGCCTTAACAGATCAAATAAAAATTTGGAGAATACAATGCCAGAATATCGCTCTCGTACAACAACTCATGGACGTAACATGGCGGGCGCTCGCGCATTGTGGCGCGCTACAGGGATGAAAGACGGTGATTTTGATAAGCCTATTATCGCCATTGCGAACTCATTTACCCAGTTTGTACCTGGTCATGTACACCTCAAAGATATGGGGCAATTAGTTGCTCGCGAGATAGAAAAGGCAGGCGGTGTGGCAAAAGAGTTTAATACCATTGCTGTTGATGATGGTATTGCGATGGGTCATGCAGGCATGCTGTACAGTTTGCCATCACGTGAAATCATCTCCGATTCTGTCGAATATATGGTTAACGCACATTGCGCCGACGCTCTGGTTTGTATCTCAAATTGCGATAAAATCACCCCTGGTATGTTGAATGCGGCTTTACGTTTAAATATTCCTGTGATCTTTGTCTCTGGCGGCCCGATGGAATCAGGAAAAAGTATTATTGGCGGACAAGAGATTCATTTAGACCTTGTCGATGCCATGGTATCAGCCGCAGATGATAGTATTTCTGATGAAGATGTGATGACAATGGAACGCTCAGCCTGTCCTACTTGCGGCTCATGTTCTGGTATGTTTACTGCTAACTCCATGAACTGTTTAACCGAAGCGTTGGGCTTGGCCTTACCTGGCAATGGTTCTCTGCTAGCCACTCATGCAGACCGTGAAGAGTTATTTCTACGTGCAGGACGTGAAATTGTAAGTCTCGCTAAGCGTTACTACGAAGAGGATGATGAGAGCGCACTGCCGCGTAATATCGCCACTTTTGAAGCCTTTGAAAATGCCATGTGTTTAGATATTACCATGGGTGGTTCTACCAATACGGTATTGCATCTACTTGCAGCGGCACACGAAGCAGAGGTTGATTTCACTATGGATGATATGGATCGCCTGTCTCGCATCGTACCAAATTTGAGTAAAGTCGCACCTGCCACGCAGCTCTTCCATATGGAAGATGTACATCGCGCAGGTGGTGTATTGCGTTTATTGGGTGAGTTGGAGCGTGGTGGATTAATTAATACAGATTGTAAAACGATTCATAGCGCAACTATGGGTGAGGCAATCGAGAAATGGGATATTCGCCGCACACAAGACGATGCAATTTTAACTTACTTCAAAGCGGGTCCTGGAAACGTTCCTACACAAACAGCTTTCAGCCAAAATAAACGCTGGGAAACATTGGATATTGATGTCGAAAATGGCTGTATTCGCGATATTGAACATGCCTATTCAACAGAAGGTGGCTTAGCTGTACTTTATGGCAATATCGCAGAAGATGGCTGTATTGTAAAAACGGCAGGTGTAGATGAAGATAACTACACCTTCACTGGTCGAGCGCGTATTTTTGAATCTCAAGATGATGCCGTTGCTGCTATCCTAGCCGATGAAATTGTAGCAGGTGACGTGGTTATTATCCGTTACGAAGGCCCACGTGGTGGCCCTGGAATGCAGGAAATGCTCTATCCAACTAGCTATCTAAAATCAAAAGGATTAGGCAAAGCCTGTGCGTTAATTACCGATGGACGTTTTTCAGGAGGAACATCAGGTTTATCAATCGGACATGTCTCACCCGAAGCGGCAGAGGGCGGAACAATTGGCCTTGTAGAAGAAGGCGATACCATTGATATTAACATCCCTGAGCGTAGTATCTCACTAAAAGTAAGTGATGATGATCTCGCAACGCGTAGAGCGACAATGGAAGCTAAAGGCAATGATGCTTGGAAACCTGTTAATCGTGATCGACAGGTTTCTCAGGCTTTACGCGCTTATGCGGTGATGGCAACTTCGGCATCGAAAGGTGCGGTAAGAGATGTTTCTCAGCTAGAAAAATAAGCCACGTAAATATACAAGTGAGACCTTTGCACGAAAGGTATGGCGGATAAAAATCACTATTATTTTTCTTTCGCCATCTTTTTTGCAAAGATCTCAGGTTTATGGAAATACACCATAAACTTGCTTCCCTTCACCATAGTTTCATCACTACCACATTGATGAAGCACTAGTTTTAAAGCAAATCTTTTTTATACCGTCATAACTGATTATACTGGGTAGTATTCAAAAAAATAATACTCTACTTAAGTGTACTAAATGACGCATTCCATATTTCAACGCTTTACCTTCTTTTTAGGGCTGTTAATAGCTTTATTATTAGCAATGCCTCCCTTGGCTTATGCAGAAGAGGAGGTACGTACCGACTCAATTATTCAACCGTTACCTTTACGGCTGACGCCTCAGTGGTGGAATCAATTTGGAAATGTTAATCATAGAGAATTAAAAGGGCGTATTGAACAGCTAAAAAGGGAGTTGAACTTAATCAATCAACCCGAAGAAGCTCGCAATTTGACTTCACAAATCACCGCTTTGCTTGATCAATATGAGGCGAAAAGAAACACCCCACTACCCGTCAAAGAGGCAGTGAAAAACGAGGAAAAACGACTCTATTATCTTGATGATATTTTTCACTTAATCCAGCAGCAAAAAAGCACTGAGTCTGATCTGCAATTGTTAAAAGCCAATATCGATTCTTTAGCCAAGGAAATCAAAGTAGCAGATGTCGAATTAAATAAAATAAAACTCCGCTATCTCAAATATAAAGATGTTGATACAGATAAGTTAACTCAGGGTTTAAAGTGGATTAAAGCACGTTTAAACCTCTCTTTATTGGGTATCAGCCAAACCTCTATGCTGTCGCAAGAAGAGTTATTGAACAAGACAATAGAAGCTTTGCGCGAAGAAAAGCAGTCGGCTTTAGACCTGATCGAAGTTACCCAAAAACAAATTCAAGACTCAAAGCTCAGGGGCAACTTACTAGAAGATAAAATTAAAGAAGTTAGTAATGACTTACAGCGCTTAAAAAACACGGAGCGTTCAATTACGGTAGTTGATGATGCATCTACGGCAAAAAAGCGCCTACTTTCTCTCCAAGTATTAGAAACATCCGCTCACCTTAGAAAGTTGACGACAGAGCATTTAACCTACCTGCTGATTAAGGATATTGATCTATTAAAAAATAATTCATCAGAAACTGCCCGTAGCAATATTCGAAAGCACCTTTCTCAAGGAATAACCCACATAAAAGAAACGACAAAGTGGATGGAAGAAGCGGGAAATCGAGTTGAAAAAGAAGAAAATGCAGTTAACTCCTTACAAGCTTTAGATAACAATAAGGCTGGAAAAAAACATATCAAACAGCGTTTAACAGCGTTGAGAAAGGTATATCAACAGGGGGTTGAGTTAGAAAGCAAACAGGAAAAGCTAAAATTACTCACAACCATTCTTGACGATCAATTAGGGAAAACAGCTCAGGGAGCGGCTATTTTAGTCGAGAAGGCCGATGAGACTTTACGCAAAAGCTGGGGCAAAGTAACCAAATGGATGAGTGCATCGCTGTTTAGTCTTAGCGGTACGCCCGTAACACCTCTAGGCATATTGCACTTTTTAACTATTATCTTTCTTGGCTGGTTACTTTCCCGCCTACTTTCACACACCATAGAAAGAGTCAATTCACGCACTCACGGGGGGATGCAAACATCCTCAGTCAAAACGCTTAGTCGCATTATAAGCTTTGTACTTATTGGTATTGCACTATTAATTGGCTTTTCTAGCCTAGGTATTGATGTTACCAAATTAGCTTTAGTTGCCAGCGCACTCAGTATTGGCGTCGGTTTTGGCTTACAAAATATTATCAACAACTTCGTTTCAGGCATTATTTTGATGTTTGAACGAAGTATGAAAGTGGGCGATTATATTGAGCTAGCAGATGGTATGCGTGGCGAAGTAAGAGAAATAAATATCCGTAGCACCGTGATTAATACCAATAATAATATTGATGTGATCGTGCCTAATTCAGAATTTGTAAATAGTAGCGTAACTAACTGGACAATGAATGAGCGCTTCTTGCGTATCAAAATTCCTTTTGGAGTAGCCTATGGTTCAGATAAAGAACTGGTTCGTCGTATTGTGATTGATGCGGCTCTCTCGCTACCTTATACGCTAAATTTAACCGAACGCCAATACCCACAAGTGCGCTTAGCGGCATTTGGTGATAGCAGTTTAGACTTTGAATTAGTTGTGTGGATTAAAGCAGAATGGGCGAATAGACCAGGCCGAGTTAAAGCAGCTTACAATTGGGAAATTGAGACTACTTTAGGCAACCACAATGTTGAAATTCCCTTCCCTCAGCGCGAACTACGCATTCTAAGAAAGGAAGCTATTGATTTAAAAGAGTAGCTATACCTTATGCCACTAAGCTCATCAGCCTTCTTGAAGAAAAAACATCCAAGAAACTGCTAGGAGCAATAATTCACCCGCTAAGGGACTTTAAAGAAATTAAGTTACCCTATTGGGCAGGCATTTTGTTTCTGATTGGATTATCTCAAGACTTAGCTGGGCTTTAGCCCAACTTAGA
>DQSN01000191.1 GCA_015663245.1 Leucothrix mucor | reverse complement strand
TTGAAATCGTTAAATAGCCCTGCTATTCGCCTCATTCAATAAACTCACCTTATAAGATTTCTGTGATTTTCGCTACGGTTCTAGTTCTCGGACAGCCTCCTAGAGCTATCTACGGCTCGGCCCGATCTTTTATTTTCAAACCCCTAGCTCGTTTGTGTAATTAATAATATCGTTATCATAAAAGCCGCACCTTCAGAAACTTCTTTCAAATGAATATCTCCGTTCCATGTTTGAAGTAGTGATGCAACGATATCCAGCCCTAGCCCTGTGCCTCCCTGATTCCTTCTAGTTGTAAAAAATGGTGTGAATATGCGTTCTGCATTAGCAGGAGAAATGCCACTGCCATTATCCTGCAAACTAATTTCTAAACTTTTATCATGTTGGACTATATTGATGCTGATGTGATCCGCTTGATGTTGCAGGCTGTTTTCCAGTAAATTGGTGAATACTGTTTCTAATACATCGCTAGCAATTGCTACGGTGTAGGAGGAATGATTTGGAGTAATCAATATATCCAAACCTTTTTCATGGTAACGTGTTTTTAATATATCTAAACATAGATAAAGATCAGAGTTCTCATTACTTAACTGCATTGCATCTGCCTTTGCTAGTTCCAGCAAACGACTGACTAATTTTTCTAAACGCCGTGTATCTGTTTGTAGATTATCTAGAAATTTTTGGCGCTGAGTGGCTGGCATGTCATCCATATGATCCTGCAATAGCTCAATAGCTCCTTGGATCGAGGTGAGGGGGGTTTTAAACTCATGTGAGACATGTGTAGCAAACTGACGAATATAGTCCCCGCGTTGTTGCAAGGTCTGCGACATGGTTGAGAAGCTTTGTGAGAGTTTGTTTACTTCATAAGTTCCTGGCTTTTCTAGCTTATCAATCGTTATTATGTCTCCATTGGCAAGTTTTTGCGCCTGGCTGGTTAATTGTTTAATGGGGCGTACAATACGTGAAGAAACAAAAAAGGCGAGTAATAGTGTCACCACCAATACAATTAATGCAGCGATTAATACACGTCCTGTAACGGCATATAAATGTTTGAGAATATTCTGTGGTGTTCGCGATAAATAAACGACGCCATAGAGCCTATCACCTTCAATAATTGGAAAGGCAGTGAAAACACGGATACCAGTGCCGCGACTGATTGATGCGATGGGTGGGGGTGCTTCATCTGAAAGTCTTTGTCGGATCACACTAGTGTATTTTCCCTGCAAGGCTTGCTTTACCTCGTTAATATGAGCCAGTGAAAAGCCTCTTTCGTTACGCCCTGCAATTACTGTTCCGCGATAATCAAGCACTCGCATCCCCGATAGCGTGACTTGCTGGCTGTCTTGGAGTATTTGTTGTAGTCGGTTACCTGCATTAATCGCTTGAAGGTCAGGAGTATCATAAACTGATTTAGCATTTTTTCGCCGTGGTAAAACATCTTGTTGCGATAAATCTATTCTAGGAAAAATGGGTGTGTAGTAATCATCGCGTTGGTTTTTTAAAAAGCTATCAACTTCAATACCATAGGATTCTTTATTATTTAACTGATTTCTAACAAATGACCTGTAAGTTGCTGATATAACAGCAGACTGAGCAATCAATTCTATCTCCGTTTGCCGCACTAATTCATTCTCATAAAAACGAAAATAAAGCACGCTAGCAAGGGGTAATAGTAAGATAGATAATGTGACAAGCAAGAGCAGGGTGCGCAGGCGGTAGAGCTTTTTAGGTGTTACTTCGCTATTCTTTAGCGTGGATATTTTTATTGGCATGGAGAGAGTTTATAGCCAACACCATGTAATGTCTCAATGACTTTGCTACAACCTGCATCGGAAAATTTGGCACGAATATGACGGATATGACTATCGATCGTACGATCACTGACATGAATATTGTACTCATAAGCACTGGTCATTATTGCTTCACGACTGTAAACCTTAGTCGGATAACGTGCCATTTGTTTGATAATTGCAAACTCAGTTGCCGTAAGTAAAATAGACTGTTGATCCCACCATATAGCGTGTTGTTCGTCATCTATCTTTAGTTTTCCATGTTGGATGATATTTGTATCTGCTCTGCTAGAACGCGGTTGTAGGCGTTTAAGAATGGCATTAATTCGTGCAACCAGCTCACGAGGGCTAAAAGGTTTCGTGACATAGTCATCACCCCCTAGCTCTAAGCCTAAAATACGATCAATTTCGTCATCACGTGATGAGAGAAATAGAATCGGAGTTTGTGAGGTTTTGCGCAGCTCGCGACACATCTCCAAGCCATCCATTTCAGGCATATTAATGTCCAGAACAATCAAATCTATCTGTGAGTTTTGCTGTAATATATCTAGTGCAACTTTGCCATCAGAGGCATGCTGAACCTGCATATCAGCTTTTTCTAAAGCAAACGCAATTACCTCACGGATGTGTGTGTCGTCATCAACAATCAAAATATTAGCTTTCACCTTGCAGCTCCTAATGAGGGATTGATATAAAACATTTTTTTCCATCCTTGAGGACTGTTAAAGTCCCAATCTAAGGGGTAAGGCAGTAATCTAAAAATAGAATAATGCAAATGTGCAGGCTTCCCTTTTGCATTACCTGTACTACCAACTTCACCTATTTTTTCACCTGCTGGAATAAAACTATAGCGATTAGTAGAAATAGACTTTAGATGTGCATAATAATGTAGGCGGTACTTATTAGATAAGATAATAACAGCATTTCCACCACGCCCATTTTTTCCTGTAAAAATTACCAAGCCTCTGCTGCGAGCAACAACCTTTGTACCTTCCTTTGCAAATATATCAACACCTTTGTGTGTAATTGATTTCCCCCATGGGTAATACCAAAATGACTTAGGATTCCAATCTTTAGCGGCGGCATTTTCTACAGGCATGACAGTGTCCTCATTTGGTAGATAAATCCAAATGAGTAGGAAGCAAACAAATAAAGTGACAAGATATTTAATAGGTTTCATTAGTGTTAATTTTACACCTATGAGCTTGAAAGTGATGTGCTTTAGCAGGAGATAATATGCAGAAATTGTGCAGGTACATAAACATATTTCTTGTCTCTCCTTGGCTGGGTTAAACCCCAAGCTTCAGCTGGCAGCTTTTAGCACAGATCTGTATTCTAGCTGGCATGAAAGATTATAAGCATGGTAGCCATACAGTATTTCAATTTCATGCACGCTTAGTTTAGAGCGCTAAATATAGAAAAAAATATTAAGAAAAGAGGTGGGATTTGCTTGTGGGAGTTAGTAAGGCAAGTTGTTTGATACCAGCCCTAATAAGTTTTACTCTAATGTTTCCCATTTTCTAGTATATAAACTTTGTATAAGTTTGGGAGCCTCGGTAAAAACATTCCATGCTTGGCATCAGGCTTCGATAATTGCTTCATATTCTTTAAAACATTGGTTTGAAAAGTATGATTTTCGTAGCTATTGCCATATTTTTTCAACGGAGTTTAATTCAAGTGAGTAACTAAGACAGGGCTGTTCAATACAGGATTTAGGAGGTGGCTTTCATACTTTAAAATTCTAACCTTGTGATAATCTCTCAAATTAAACTCGAAAGTATAGACTTCTTATTTATATTGAACAATCTTGCTACGTAAGAGGATAATTACTACCAGTGTTATCTTGTTTGGCGTTGGTAATTTAGGGGGAAGTACCAAATCGCTCCATCTATAGATTTAGCTTTCTTATGATTTAAACACTCCATACATAATCAAACTATGATTAACAAGTTCTAAACCATGTTGGGCTGCAATTTCTCGCTGGCGTAATTCAATAATTTCATCGTGAAACTCTACTATTTTCCCGCTTTTTATATCAACCATATGATCATGGTGATCAGAGTCGTAGAGTTCAAATACTGCATTTTCTGCTGAAAAATGATGGCATAAAACTAAGCCTGCTTTTTCAAGCTGATCTAATACACGGTAGATTGTTCCTAGTGTTAAAGGTGTTTTATTCTCATTTAGACGAGTATAAATTTCATTGGTACTTAGATGTCGAGGTGTTGAGTTTTCCAGTAGATCTATTATTAATAGTCGCGGTTGTGTTGTTTTTAAACCAACTTGTTTAAGTGTTTTCATAAATAAAGTATAACCATTCTCATTT
>DQSN01000008.1 GCA_015663245.1 Leucothrix mucor | reverse complement strand
TGTGGTAGGTATATGAAACTACCATTCTATTAAGAAAAGTTTAGGCGTTCCCCTCATCATTTAAATATGTTTAAATCTTCTCCCTTGTCCCTTCTAAACTTGGAGTGAAACTATGTTTTCACATATCAAAGAAGATGTTTCTTGCGTATTTGACCGCGATCCTGCGGCGCGTAATACCTTCGACGTTTTAACAACCTATCCAGGTGTCTATGCTATTGTCACACATCGTTTTTCCCATGCTTTATGGGTTAAAGGGTTTAAGTGGTTGGCGAGAGTTTTATCGAATGTTGCACGTTTATTTACGGGTATAGAAATTCACCCTGGGGCGCAAATTGGTCGTCGATTTTTTATTGATCATGGTATGGGTGTTGTGATTGGAGAGACGGCTGAAATAGGCAGTGATTGTACTTTATATCATGGAGTTACCTTGGGTGGTACAAGCTGGAAAGAAGGGAAACGTCACCCAACACTGGGAAATAATGTGGTGGTCGGGGCAGGTGCAAAAATTCTTGGTCCTATTATGGTGAATGATGGAGCGCGCATTGGCTCTAATGCAGTTGTAGTACGAGAAGTCAGGGGAAATACTACTGTTGTGGGTGTGCCTGGGCGTGAAGTTGTGTCCCGCTCAGAAAAGCAAAAACAACGTGATGACTTAGCGAGAAAGATGGGGTTTGATGCTTATGGTGCTGTCGAAGATATGCCTGACCCTGTAGCCAATACAGTCAACCGAATGTTAGATCATATCCATAAAATGGATCGACGCATGGATAAAATGTGTACTCAAATTCGTCACTTAGGGGGAGATTTGGATATGGAACCATTGCCTCAAATTGAAGCGGAAGGTTTTGGTAATGAAGTAGAAGAGAATAAGAAAAATATAGATTGCAGTAATACTTGACTGTTCTTGTCAGGTATTTTACTATGCAAGCATTAGCAAACACTGATGAACGAACGATATCAGTGTTTACCCCCAAAGAGTATCTCTACAATGGGCTATATGAAGAATATATAGCAAAAGGATACTTGAATGCTGCGAAGAGTGACTCTCAATGAAATTAACCACGAAAGGCCGTTATGCTGTAACCGCGATGCTGGATATCACCTTGCATTGTGATGATAAGCCCGTTTCTCTGGCTGAAATTTCCGAGCGCCAAGATATTTCTCTTTCTTATTTAGAGCAACTTTTCTCTAAGTTACGCAAACAAGGTCTTGTTAGTAGTATGAGAGGGCCAGGTGGTGGTTATCGTTTGAGTCGTGCTCCAGCAGAAATTGCTGTCTCTGAAATTATTATGGCAGTAGATGAAAATGTTGATTTTTCTAACTGTGCAGGAGCAGGAAACTGTCAGAAAGATGAACGCTGTTTAACGCATAACCTTTGGATGGATTTAAGCCATCGTATTCAGTCTTTTCTTGATGATATTACCTTGGAAGAAATGATGTCACGAAGAGATGTTATAGAAGTAGCGACAAGACAGAAAGACGAAAGCATATTGAGACAAATCTAACCCGATTAGTCATCGAAAAATTTATATAAGTTTGTTTTTTGACAGGCTTATGAGTAAGAATATTATTTAAAGGATTGCCTAATTATGAGTGAACTAAAAACTCCAATTTATCTGGATTATTCAGCAACAACACCTGTTGATAAACGTGTTGCAGAAAAAATGATGCAGTATTTAACGCTAGATGGCGTGTTTGGTAATCCTGCCTCAAATAGTCACTCCTTTGGCTGGGCGGGTGATGACGCGGTTAAAGAGGCGCGTGAAAACGTAGCAGCGCTTATCAATGCTGACTCCCGTGAAATTGTTTGGACTAGTGGCGCAACAGAATCAAATAACCTAGCTATTAAAGGTGCTGCACATTTTAATCAGCGTCGTGGTAAGCATATTATTACGATGAAAACTGAGCACAAAGCAGTATTAGATACTTGTCGTCAACTAGAGCGTGAAGGTTACGAAGTGACTTATCTTGATCCAAAAGATAATGGCTTATTAGATCTAGATGTTTTTAAAGCAGCATTAAGGGATGACACAACTGTTGTTTCTATTATGCACGTTAATAATGAAATTGGTGTTATTCAAGACATTAAAGCCATTGGTGAAATTTGTCGTGACAAGAAAATAGTATTTCATGTTGATGCGGCACAAAGTGCGGGAAAAGTAGCCATTGATATGGAAGACTTAAAAGTTGATATGATGAGCTTTTCAGCACATAAAATTTATGGGCCAAAAGGTATTGGTGCATTATTTGTTCGCCGTAAGCCGCGTGTGCGTATTGAAGCACAAATGCACGGTGGTGGACATGAACGTGGTATGCGTTCAGGTACTTTGGCAACCCATCAAATAGTTGGCATGGGTGAAGCTTTCCGTATAGCTAAAGAAGAAATGGTTAAAGATAACGAGCATCTTTTAGCTTTGAGAACGCGTTTATACGACGGCTTTAAAGACATGGAAGAAGTCTATGTGAATGGTGATTTGGATCAGCGTATCGCGGGCAATCTGAACATCAGTTTTAACCATGTTGAAGGCGAAAGTCTTATGATGTCGGTTAAAGACTTAGCAGTATCATCAGGATCTGCTTGTACTAGCTCAAGCTTAGAGCCAAGTTATGTATTACGTGCATTGGGTCGAAACGATGAGTTAGCACATAGTTCTTTGCGTTTCACAATGGGGCGTTTCTCGACAGAGGAAGAAGTAGACTATGCGATTGCAGAAACACGCAAAGCAGTAGAAAAATTACGAGATCTTTCGCCACTTTGGGATATGTACAAAGAAGGCATTGATTTGAGTACGGTTGAGTGGGCGGCTCACTAAACTCATCATTGAAAATAACTATTTAAGAGGTGAATGACATGGCATACGGTAACAAGGTAATTGATCATTATGAGAATCCACGTAACGTAGGTTCACTTGATAAAGATGCTAAAAATACGGGTACAGGAATGGTTGGAGCGCCCGCATGTGGTGATGTTATGAAGCTACAAATTGAAGTAGGGGATGATGGCGTGATTAAAGACGCTAAGTTCAAAACTTACGGCTGTGGTTCTGCTATCGCTTCCTCAAGTCTTTTAACTGAGTGGGTAAAAGGAAAAACATTGGATGAAGCAAAGCAAATTAAGAATACTGAAATTGCAGAAGAGCTAGAATTGCCTCCTGTAAAAGTACATTGTTCAGTGTTGGCAGAAGATGCAATTAAAGCAGCAATTGATGACTTTCAGAGTAAACAGTAGTTTTCATATAGCTGTACATTATAGAAAACAGAGGTAAATCACATGGCAATTACATTAACAGAAGTAGCCGCCGAACGCGTGAGTTCTTTTTTAGATAATCGTGGTAAAGGTGTTGGATTACGCTTAGGCATTAAAACACATGGTTGTTCTGGAATGGCGTATGTGATGGAATTTGCTGATGAAATTGACGAGCATGACAGTGTATTTGAAAGTCATGGCGTTAAATTAATCGTCGATCCTAAAAGCCTTGTTTATTTAGAAGGTACAGAAATGGACTTCACCAAAGAAGGTTTGAATGAAGGGTTTAAATTCACCAACCCTAATGAAAGTGGTAGCTGCGGTTGTGGTGAAAGCTTCACCGTTTAGCTTATTTTTTGATTGTTTGGTGATATGACTCATGTCTTTAGATTTTAATCAGAGCTTTTTTGAATTGTTTGCTTTACCTGTTCAATACCCCCTTGATAAGCAAGCTTTGGCGGTAAACTTTCGAGCATTGCAAGCAGAGTATCATCCTGATCGTGTTGCCAGTGGTACGGATCAAGAACGACGTATTGCAGTGCAGAGCACAGGCTATATTAATGAAGCTAATGAGACACTGAAATCGTCACGTTTGCGTGCGCGTTATCTATTAGAGTTGAATGGTATTGATTTTGATGATGAGCGTGATACCACGCATGACATGAGCTTTTTAATGGAGCAAATGGAAAAGCGTGAAGCTTTGGAAAGTGCAGCTCAAGCAAGTGATCCATTAGAGGCCGTTGACAAAATTTCTGTTCAAGTTAAGCGTGAGCAACGTGAGCTTGATGATGATTTTGAAACACAGTTATCAAAAGGTAAGTTACTCGATGCGAAAGAAGCGGTGCTTAAAATGAAGTTTTATGAGCGCCTTGCAAATGAAGTGAAAAGCTTACAAGAAAAGATTGAAGATGAAATGTTTGCCTAGTCGACTAATGTAGTTTGAGCAGAATACGGAAGATCGAAGCAATGTTCTATCCCGCAATAGCTACATAATAATTTGGTCTTAACTTGGTAGTCTTGTTATTTGTTATAAATTTGGAAAATTCCATAGTCCATTCGACAGCTTTAGTGCAAATGGGTAAAATACCTGCCAAACCTTCTAAGTAGTTTGATTGTGTTCACCTGCTTACCCACCACCCCTGTTAGTAAAATAAATTCTTATGGCCTTATTGCAAATATCTGAACCTGGTATGTCAACAGCTCCTCACGAGCACCGTCTGGCGGCTGGGATTGATCTTGGAACAACCAATTCTCTTGTTGCTACTGTGCGCAGTGGCGATGCTAGCACCTTGTCGGATGAGCAAGGTGAAGTGCTATTGCCATCGGTAGTACGGTATCTACAAGATGGCAGTATTGTGGTGGGTAAAGAGGCAAAAGCTGCGGAAGTCTCCGACTTAAACAATACAATATCTTCTGCTAAACGCTTATTAGGTCGTGGTGTTGATGATATTAAAACACTCGCGGGTAGGTTGCCTTATGAGTTTGCGGTTAGCGATTCGCCAGTTCCAAAAATTGCAACTGTCTCAGGGAATATCTCAGCAGTTGAAGTTTCTGCTGAGATATTAAAGACACTAAAAAATCGCGCAGAAAATACCTTAGGTGGAGATTTAAAGGGTGTTGTTATAACCGTTCCTGCTTATTTTGATGATGCTCAACGTCAAGCAACAAAAGATGCTGCACGTTTGGCCGACCTCAATGTTTATCGTCTGCTTAATGAGCCAACCGCGGCCGCTGTCGCCTATGGTTTAGATCAAGGTGAAGACCTCAATGAAAAAATTATTGTGGTCTATGACCTAGGTGGTGGAACCTTTGATATTTCTGTTTTACGTTTAAACAGAGGTGTCTTTGAAGTGTTGGCAACAGGCGGTGACTCTGCTTTGGGCGGGGATGATTTTGATCATCTTATTGCTGAGTGGATATTGCAACAACAGCATGGCGAACCAGAAAGTGATCCTAAAAAATTGCGTGAAGCGTTAGTTGAAGCGCGCCGAGTTAAAGAAACCCTGAGTAATACCGATAAAGTTGCTGTTTCTCTAGGTGACTGGAAAGGTGAATTGTCGCGTGAGCAGTTTGCAGAACTTGCGGAGCCTTTGGTTAAGAAAACCCTCTTTGCTTGTCGTCGAGCCTTGCGCGATGCCGAGATTGATAAAGAAGATGTGATGGATGTTGTCATGGTGGGCGGCTCAACTCGTATGCCTATTATTCGGGAGCGTGTTGGCGAATTTTTTGAAAAATCACCATTGGTTGATATTGATCCTGATAAAGTTGTTGCTGTTGGTGCTGCTATTCAAGCGGATCTGTTAGCGGGAAATAAACCAGATACTGAAATGTTATTGCTTGATGTCATTCCATTATCATTAGGTCTAGAAACTTATGGTGGCTTGGTCGAAAAAGTGATCGCACGTAATACCACTATTCCTATTTCTCGCGCACAAGAATTTACAACCTTTAAAGACAGTCAAACCGCCATGACCGTGCATGTATTGCAAGGTGAGCGCGAAACGGTTGAAGAAAACCGTTCTTTAGCAAAGTTTACCTTACGTGGCATTCCTCCAATGGTTGCGGGCGCTGCGAGAATAACCGTTACCTTCCAAGTAGATGCCGATGGTTTATTGAATGTTACCGCCGAAGAGAAAACTACAGCAGTTAAATCAAGCGTTGAAGTAAAGCCATCTTATGGTTTAAGTGATGCTGAAATAGAAAGTATGATTACTGATTCTATGACCAATGCTAAAGCGGATATGGAAGCACGTAAATTACGTGAGGTGCAAGTTGACGCTGATAGAACTTTGGAAGCACTAGACTCTGCGATGGCAAGTGATGCTGATACGTTATTGACAGATGATGAGCAAAAAATATTGCTCGAAGCTCGTGAGGCGTTAGTTGCAAAGAAACAGTCTGATAATGCAAAAACAATCAAAGCTGCGATAAAAAGTATGGAAGCGGCCGCCGAATTTTATGTTGCGCGACGAATGGATGGAAATATCCGTACGGCAATGGCGGGACAAAGTATTGATAAATTTAAAGATTAGGGTTACAACGATGCCACAAATTATATTCTTACCACACGAAGAAATATCCCCAGAAGGTGCAGTAGTTGAAGCAGAAGCAGGGATGACTATCTGTGATGCAGCATTAAAAGCAGGTATCGAAATTGAACATGCCTGTGAAAAATCATGCGCCTGTACAACCTGCCATGTCTACGTGCGTGAAGGTTTCGACTCTTTAGACGAAGCGACTGACCTAGAAGAAGACTATCTCGACAAAGCATGGGGCGTTGATCCCGACTCGCGCCTAAGTTGCCAAGCAAAAGTAGCCGCAGATGATTTAGTTGTCGAAATACCAAAGTACACCATCAACATGGTTTCAGAGAATCACTAGGAGTAAAAAATGGAATTGAAATGGACGGATACACTCGATATAGCATTAGATTTAATAGATGCTCATCCCGATGTAGACCCACGCTATATACGCTTCACTGATCTACACAAATGGGTAACAGAATTGGAAAACTTCAATGATGATCCAGAGCGCTCAAATGAAAAAGTATTAGAAGCTATTCAGATGATGTGGTTGGAAGAGAATGATTAGAGCTTGGGACGTTTGTAAAAAATCTAAAATACTTATGGTTTATCACTGTGAGAAATAGTCAGAAAATGTACTCCGAATATTTTCAGTGGGGTAGCTCGGATAAGCTTACGCCATCCGACGATGACTATCGTTGCTCTACATTCAACTATAAAAAAGTCTTTTAAGCTTCTTTTTTAGGGTTAGCTTTGGTAAGAGAAAGAGATAAGTATAAACAAGATTTTATGTACAGTAATGGATAAATCAACACTTCATTTCACCAACGAATTAGCTGAGCTATTAAAGCCATTCGAGCAATCATTAAAGCTAATCATCCATGCTGGTACGCCAAAAACTGGCACTACGAGCTTGCAGACCTACCTAAATAAAAAACAACGTAAGCTTAGAGGAAAAGGGATTCTTTATCCGCATAATCTTGAAAAAGTAACAAATCCCAATGCACCAAAACATCAATGGTTTGAGAAAAACTTAGTCACCATAAATTTGGAAAGCTTCCTCGAAAATTTTAAGAACATTATCTCGCAAATTAAAAAAGACACTCATACTATTATTCTATCATCTGAAGGTATTTATAATTACTGGTGGGACTTTCCTGATGAGTCAAAAGAGCTTTTATGTGAGTTGAGTAAGCTCTTTGAACTTGAAGTTTGGCTATGGTTTCGTGAGCCGCTCGCGTTTATCGAAAGCTATTACAAACAATGTATTCGCAATCCTCAAATTGAAAATAACCCCTGTTATGGTAAAGGTTTACCTTTTTCTGAAATGCTAGAAATTGAATGGTTTTCTCAACATTTAAACTATCAGGGCTTTGTCGCGGAATGCCAAGCATTGTTTGGAAACAATAATGTTTCAGCCTTTAAGTATGAAGGTGATGTGGTACAAGAAGTCATTCAGAAATTAGGACTAGCCACTCCCCACGACAATCCAACCCCAAGACAAAATAAAAGTTTAAACAGTGCTTCGATAGAGTTACTAAGAATGATCAATCACTATAATATTAAAGCAAAAGACAAAGAGCTTTTGATGCCTCATTTAAAAGCAATGAATGGGATGCTTGCGTCAAGGCTGGTGGCTGTAAACTTAAACCTAGTGATGAAGGCAATGGTCGTGGCAAGCATCCTGTTGTTAATGTTGACTGGGATAATATTCAGGACTACTTGCGTTGGTTAAATAAGGTAACGAATAAAGCTTATAGGCTACCAACAGAGGCAGAGTGGGAGTATGCAGCGCGAGCAGGCACAACGACTCAGTACTGGTGGGGAAATCAAAAACCTTCTTGTAATAAAAAAGATAAAAATGGGGCAAGATTTAGTGGGGAGAAAGGCAGTCGCTGTTCGAGTCAGAAACCTGCTGTCGTTGCTAGCTATAGAGCTAACCCTTGGGGTTTATATGATGTTCATGGCAATGTGTATGAAATAACCTGTTCTGCAAGTCCTGGATTTTCATGGTCTGGATTGGTTGTTTCTCGCAGTAAATACAATGGTTCTGAAACTAAATGCTTAAAGGATTCGGACAAAATAAAAGATAAACGTGGGAGCAGACAAATGCCTTTAGCATTACGTAGTAACTCTTGGGAGGCAGATGGAAAAGGTCAGCGTGTAGCAAATAGGCACTATATAGGGAATGATTTTCCTCTTTATCACATTGGTTTTAGAGTCGCTAGTGATTGATAAGTAATCACTATTAATTGGTGTTGAATAGCCTTGATCTGCTAGCCACCTGTAGCACTCATATGTCTAAAAATAATAGGCTGTTCAGCTAAAGAAAATTCATGCCCTTCAGGTTTAATATCCATTGCGTTGATGAGAGCATCGCGTAATGGTGTGTCATCAATTGGGTTTGCTCTTACCACGCGACGTAAATCAACTGAATGTTCTTGTCCTAAGCAAAGTAATAAACGACCTTCGGCGGTAAGGCGTACTCGATTGCAGGTGTCACAAAAATTGTGGCTATGAGGTGAAATAAACCCGATACGAGATGAGCCGTTATTGAGTTGATAATATCGAGATGGACCACCTGTTTTATCGCTACTGCGTGTCAGTGTATGTTGTTTGCGAATATCTGCTTTTATTTGATCACTTGAATAATAAGATTCTTCTCGGTCATGCTCGGTAATAAGCCCTAAGGGCATTTCTTCGATAAAGCTAATATCAATTTTACGTTCTTCTACAAAATTGATGAGATCAAGAATTTCATCATCATTTCTCTTTTTAAGAATTACGGCATTAAGCTTTACCGCTTTAAAGTTGGCTTTAATGGCAGCGTCAATACCTGCTAGTGTTTTTTCTATCTTGCCGTTGCGCGTTAATTCTTTGAAGCGATCTTTTTGCAAAGTGTCTAGACTGATGTTAATGCGTGTTACGCCTGCATCTTTTAAAGGCTGTGCAAAGCGCTCTAGTTGTGTGCCATTGGTGGTTACGGTTAAGTCATGCAGATCATCTAATTCCCCTAAAGCTCGAAATACTTTGATGATACCTGTACGAGTAAGTGGCTCGCCGCCTGTGATACGAATTTTATTGACGCCTAAATTCACAGCTGCTGTACCAATTCGGATCATTTCTTCTAAAGTAAGTAGCTGCTCACGAGGGACAAACTTCATGTCTTCGGACATACAGTAAACACAGCGTAAATCACACCTGTCTGTTGCCGACATGCGTAGGTAAGTTACTTGACGCCCGAATCGATCAATTAGTTGTGTTTTGTTGGAGTTCTGTGGAGTCATTGACGGCTCTATTTTCAGTAAAAGTGGAGGTCTACAACTATAATCTAATGGGGGCTTTTTTAATATAGATCTATATCAAGCTTGTATAAGTAGATGTGCTTTAAATGGCGAGTAAGAAGTTGCATAAAGATCGCAAACTTTTATGAAGCAAATACAAGGTAAGCAGTACTAATGCGATGATAATTATATAACTGCCAGTTTCGCGGAAAACTTCATTGAGAATAATAATGCACCCTGTACTCTGAAAGCTGTTGAACACGTGAATAATCAGAGTTGGTAGGGGAACCAAAAGTATAAGGCTTAGAATACCATTTAATAGGTTCTTTGTTTTTAGGGTCATGAGGGTCACTGTTTATTATTGTATTTATCAGGGATTATTACCGTTTATTATATTTCGACGTGAAAATTTACGGTTTATAATTTTTTAGGAGTCTTATGGTTGCGATTATGCAGAGAGTTGATGAAATAAAGCTGAATACACTTTTGTTCCAGAAAGAAAAAAGCTAAATGAGGATGTTTTTTTGATGGAGGGTGCAATAAGGAACAATAAAAAAGCCTTTGATCAATGGCAATCAAAGGCTTTTAGAAAAACTAATTTGTAAATTTTACCCAAGGATATTTTTTATCATCTCTAACATGACTCCAGTACAAAATACCTGAATTACGCCAAGGATCAAGAATAATACTATTACTAACCTTGCCGCCTTTTGCTGAGACAGTCAGCGTACTGTGTTCCTTCCAATAGTTTCTGCGAAAGGCAACAGCATGATGGAAGTCTAAAGTTTTTAAAGGTTTTTTACCTAGTTGCTTGCCCATATCGCGAGTCCACTGCCAACAAAGACCATCTTTTCTATAGCCGTAGTTCACAAGTACATTTTGCAATAATGGTGGTGATACAAGTCCATATTTATTGGCAAGTATCATTGGGTATATAACCCCTTCGCGGGCAACAAAGTGCGCCTCTTGAGGGTCAATATTAGGACCAAGTGACATAATGGCTTTTTTTAGTGCCTGTATTTTATTTTCTTGTGCGGAATCAATGGCTGAAACAGTGGAGATTTTTCTTTTTGCATCGTACTGAACGTTTTTATAACGAACATTTGTACAGGCGCTAAATAATAATAATGTTGTTAATATAATACCTAGGCGTATGATTTTTTTATGATTGAATTTCATGACTTTGCTCTTTGGTAAAATGCATCAAGTAGTTAACATCCACATTGTTACCTAGTTTATAACTTTGGAATAATGGGTTATAGGTCATTCCAGTAATATTGTTTAATTTTAAATCTTGTAGCCTTGCCCATGTTTCTAATTCAGATGGGCGAATGAATTTAGCGTACTCATGGGTTCCCTTTGGTAACATGTTGAGCACATATTCAGCGCCTATAATGGCAAAGGCAAATGATTTAGGGTTACGGTTGATGGTAGAGAAAAAGATATGCCCATCAGGTTTGACTAATTTACTACAAGCAGCGATGACTGAGCCAGGGTCAGGAACGTGCTCTAACATTTCCAAACAGGTTACAACATCATATTGTCCTGCTTGTTGTTCGGCAATTTCTTCGGCAGTAATTTGCTGATAATTGATTTCTACACCTGTCTCAAGACTGTGTAATTTTGCGACGGATAAGGGTGATTCACCCATGTCGATACCTGTCACTTGCGCACCACGTAAAGCCATGCTTTCAGACAAAATGCCCCCACCACAACCTATATCGATGACTTTTTTGTCTTTTAATCCACGTGCATGTTGTTCAATATAGCCTAAACGTAGTGGATTTATTTCATGTAAGGGCTTGAATTCGCTGTTCCTATCCCACCAGCGGTGAGCCAAAACTTCAAATTTCTGAATTTCATTTTTATCAACATTCATATCAATAGTTTGCATTTTTAGTTTCCGCACGATTCCATGAGCAATTACGCTATTATATCGTGATTAGATACAATTAGGAACGCGCTTAATTTTGGATCTAAAACTTAACTTTTTTGAGTGAAAAATTATTATGTGGCGTTTTTTAATCGGAATTTTTTTAGTTCAAATAGCAACCGTGGCATTGGTTTTGTTATCGCCTGATTTACAAGGGTTGGGGTGGTTTAGACTGGTGGTTCCTCTTGTTGTTATTGGTTTTTTTACAGCCTTTTGGTTTCAATCAATTGCTAAGTTTAAGAGTAAGGATGAGCTGGAAAATTTAAAAGGTAAGCATTTGCGAGAAAAAGCAAAAATCGAGTTAAATGCGGAGCGTGCTAAAACAAAGTTGGTTAAGCAAACGCAAAAGCAGATCGCTAGAGAAGCAAAAATCACTCATGCCAAAGCAAATTTTAAAGTAGGTGCTTCATTTGCTGCTGTGGTGGGGGCGGGTGCTTTGATGCTGATAACAGAGCTTTTTACTTTTGGTCTGCTAACTTTAACAACAGCAGGTGGAGCTTTAGGTGGTTATGTATTGCGTGCAAGGCGTGATGGTGGTTTATTGAGGAATAACCCCCTGCCAATTATTTCTGAAGAGGCTAAACCCAAGCGTTTAAAGAGATGATTCTGGAGGGAGTGGCTAAAGTGAATATACGTATTGCGACAGGTGTAGATATGCAGGCACTGGTGGATATATACAATCAAGCGATTGCAGTAGGGCAAAGAACAGCGGATACAGAGCTGGTGACGCTTGAAGGGCGTAGAGAATGGTTTGAGAGTCATCCTCCAGCACAGTATCCACTTTTAGTGGCTGAAAAAGATAATATCATCGTTGGTTATTTAACAATTAGCGCCTATCGAGCGGGACGTTTAGCGTTGCGCCATACCGCAGAAGTGAGCTATTACATTCACTTTGATTATCATCGTCAGGGCGTTGGTTCACGACTTGTGCAATACGCTATAGAGCTTTGTCCATCCATTCAGATAAAAAGCCTTATTGCGATTTTGATGGATTGTAATCAGGGAAGTATTGCCTTATTGGAAAAACATGGCTTTAAAGAGTGGGGGCATATGCCAAAGATAGCTGACTATGATGGCTTGGAAGTAGGGCAGTTGTATTATGGTTTGAGAGTTGAGTTTTAGGTGATGGAACCCTTAAGCTCTGTTAAAGAGACTACCCAGCCAAGGACTCCTCGCTGGATAGTTTTCTAAAAAATGTGGGGAATGTAATATTAAGAGGTCTCAACTTCCTTGATGGATCAAGGGTTCTGGCATTATTTCAACATAAGTGAAACAACGCCATCCGCTAGTTTAGGTTCAAACCAAGTAGACTTAGGTGGCATTACATCATTATTATCTGCAACACTCATTAAATCTTCCATACGCGTTGCAAAGATAGAAAAAGCAACTGCCATTTCGCCACTATCAACCCGTTTTTCCAAACCTTCTAAGCCACGAATTCCACCCACAAAATCAATACGATTATCGGTACGAGGATCGCTGATACCCAAAATAGGATCAATAAGATGATTGGCTAAACGGCTAATATCAAGCTTGGCTACAGGGTCAGTATCGGTCATAAGATCATCATTAAGAATCAGGCGATACCATTGCTTATCCATGTACATACCGTACTCAGCAATTTTCACAGGTTTAACAGGCGTACCACTTTTTGTAACGGTAAAATTATCACTGATTTTATTGATGAACTCATTTGCAGATAAACCATTTAGGTCTTTAATCACACGATTGTAATCAAAAATTTTCATTTCGTGATGCGGGAAAGCTACCGTCAAAAAATAGTCCCAAGGTGCTTTGCCTGCTTCAATTTTTGAACCTTGACGGCGCTCTGCGCAAATGCGAGAGGCAGAAGCTGAACGATGATGTCCGTCAGCTATATAAATCGCTTCCATTGCATTAAAGGCATCGGTTAATTGCTGAATGAGGTCATTATCATCAATTACCCATAGCGTATGTTGAATGCCATCATCAGCCGTTACATCCATGTCAGGAGTATCTGCACTGGCTTTTGCAAGAATGGAATCGACGCTTGGAGCATCAGGATAAGCAAGTAATACAGGACCAGTTTGTGCGTTGACAGCATCAATTTGGCGTACACGATCATCTTCTTTAACAGGGCGAGTATATTCGTGTTTGCGGATACGGTTAGTATCGTAGTCATCAACGGATGCACCAGCGACTAAACCCGTCTGAACAATGTCGCCCATAACCAAGCGGTAAGCGTAATAACAAGGTTTTTCATCTTGTTTTAAGACACCCTCAGTGATCATTTTTTCAAGATTTTCAGCTGCTTTTGCGTAGACGTCAGGGCTATAGGGATCGATACCTTCTGAAAGGTCAATTTCTGGTTTGGATATATGGAGAAAACTCCAAGGTTTGCCTTGAACGCGTTCGCGTGCTTCCGCAGTATTGAGTACATCATAAGGAGGGGCAACAACATCGTCAGCACGACCAGTTGCAGGGCGTAAGCCACAAAAAGGAGAAATTAGATTCATAATATATATCTCAATTAATAACACAAAACAGAATAGGCATTATTATAGGAGAAGCTATATTTATTTTTGAGATATTTTTTGGTAATTTAGGACTCGAAACTAGTACGTCAACGAGTCCTTAGATATTTAAATTTAGGGGAATAAAATCCAGAGAGATTTAATAGTAGTAGCCATCAAAAACATCAGATAAACGACGCTCTAGTGCTTTTTTCTCAAGATAGTCCTCGATGTTACGACGAATGATATGTGCTTTTTGGCGCTTTTTTTCTTTTTTTTCTGACTT
>DQSN01000042.1 GCA_015663245.1 Leucothrix mucor | reverse complement strand
GTATGGAGAGTACCCAAGTGAGGCAGTCCAAGACCCGCAAGGTCAAGAGTCAGGTGAGGACCGTGTGTTGCGTGGTGGCTCGTGGATCAATGGTGGGCTGCGCGTGCGCTCTGCTTACCGCGATTGGGACGCGCCTGATGACCGTGACGACTACATTGGCTTCCGTTTTTCCCTTAGGTCAAGCAAGGGAGGCGGTAGCCGAGTTAAATAAAGTAAAGGAGCGCCCAAGTGTAGTGCGTGCGGAGCCGCGCGGAATGGGGCGCGGAGCGGCAAGCAGGGGAGTATTATTTATTTACCATTCGAGACCCTAAAAAGCTATGCGATAGCTTCACAAATTAAGCTTTCATAAGGAATACCTAAGCTTTTATGTAGACGAATAACTTGCTTCATTGATAAGTTGATTTTACCGTTTAAAACTTCACTAACCCGACTTTTAGAGCCAAGATATTGCTCCATGTCTTTACGCTTTAAACCTTTCTGATCCATAATAAAAAATAGGGCATCAATAGGGTTAGAGGGAGGCATGGGATAGTGTTTGGCTTCATAGGCTTCAATCAAGGTTGTTAGTATTTCTAACTCGTCTTGAGCATGAAGATTAGTTTCTAAGTTGTTTTCAAAAAGAGCCTCAATATGAAGTAAACTTGTTTGATAATCCTTTTCGGAGCGTATAGGTTTGATGGTCATGATTGTTTTTACTCCACAGTATTTACATCAATTTGCTCATATTCAGAATGTGTACCAACAAATTTTATAGACATAATTTTTGCAGGATAGAAAATGCTACAAATAATTCGATGGTGGTTACCATTAACATTAAAAACAACACGGTTCTCTTTTATAAAAGAAGCATGACTCAGTGTGTTTCTAACATTCTGTGGTGTACTCCATTGTTGCTCAAGACAAAAATGATACCATTCGTTTAAATGTGGTTTTGCCTGTTCATTTCCTGATTTTTCCCAGTAGGCTTTTAATCGGCTTTTAGCAATTATTCTCAATGGGAATACCTTAAAGTTCTGAATACTGGAACTACCATGGAGTTCCAGTATTCAGAACACAAGAATTTTTGAATGAAGTTAGGAAAATTCTGAGATAAATGGCGCAATGTATTAACGCTGTTAGCGATTAATAGCTCCATATGAAAACAACACTTCAAGTAAGAATAATTCACATTTGCAAATAGCAAAACTCTAATATACTATATTGTCATCTTACATTTTTGGAGTTATTTCACGATGAGAAATTTGTCTTTGATGAGTGCGACTGAATCTGAATTATTCAATATTACGGATATTAAAACTGAGCAATCTATGCGTACTCGTTTGTTGGGTATGGGCTTGGGTGTAGGGCTTGATGTGGGTGTGTTGCGTAATCGTCGGGGTGATGTGGTGTTAGCCAGTGGTAATAGCCGAATTAGTTTGAGCCGTGAAATTGCGGATAAGATTGTGGTGAAATCGCTGGGTATTAAGATATGAAAGCTTGTTGTGATGAGGCTGATAAGAGTGAGCTAAATAATACGTCAGCCAGTAAGAATCAACCCGCTTTAGAAATGGCATTAGTGGGTAATCCCAACTCTGGAAAAACCACGCTTTTTAATCATCTGACAGGCTCTCGACAACGCACTGGTAACTGGGCTGGTGTGACGGTTGAGCGTAAAGAGGGTGATTTTCATTACGATAATAAACACTTTCATGTTGTTGATTTACCAGGTACTTATTCTCTAGGTTTAGAGAAAACTTCGGTTGATGAGAAAATAGCGCGTCAGTTTGTTGCGGATAATCCCAATTTTGTTTATTTGAATATCGTTGATGCGAGTACTTTGCAACGCGGTCTTTATTTAACCCTGCAATTACGTGAGCTAGGCGTTCCTACCATTGTTGTTTTAAACATGATGGATATTGCGCAAAAGCGTGGTATGACGATTGATGTTGAGCAATTATCATCTCAATTAGACTGTCCTGTTATTCCTATCTCCTTAAAGCAAGCTGATTCTGTTGATGCGCTTTATCAAGCTATAGCTGAGTATGATTTATCACATGTTAGCACGCGAGATATTAGCTATTCAGCAGAAATTGAATCTGCAATTTCTACCTTATCCAGCAAGCAATCACGCATTCAGCGTTTAGAGCAGTTATTAATAGCGGACGAGAACCAAGCTGTGCGTGACTCCATAGAGCAAGCCACAGGTGAAGATTTAGATTTTCTATTAGCAGATAGCCGCTTTGAACAGGCGATGGCTTTATCGAAAAAAGTAGTGAAAGAGCGTGGCAAAATCACCCGTACTAGCTCAGATAAAGTGGATAAATGGGTGCTGGGTAACTGGACGGGCATCCCTATTTTCATCGCTTTAATGTATTTACTGTTTTTGTTTAGTATCAATTTTGGCGGTGCATTAATCGACTTTTTTGACCTTAGCGCACAGGCTATTTTTGTTGATGGCGGACGTGCAGTGCTGAGTAATCTAGGCTCTCCTGAGTGGTTAATTACTATTTTGGCAGATGGCATTGGGGGTGGTATTCAAGTAGTTGCCACCTTTATTCCTATCATCGCTGCCTTGTTTTTATTCCTGACCTTGTTGGAAGAGTCGGGTTACATGGCACGTGCTGCCTTTGTGATTGATCGCTCGATGCGTAAGTTAGGCGTATCAGGTAAAGCATTTGTGCCACTCATTATTGGTTTTGGCTGTAATGTGCCAGGTATTATGGCAACGCGTACCTTAAGCAATGAGCGTGAACGCATTTTAACGGTGATGATGTCGCCCTTTATGTCGTGCGGTGCGCGGCTTGCGGTATTTGCTTTGTTTGCAGTCGCCTTTTTTCCTGTGGGCGGTCAGAACATTGTTTTCTTGCTGTATATCGTCGGTATCGCTTTTGCAGTATTCACTGCGTTTATCTTCAAAAAGACCTTATTAAAAGGAGAGGTGGAACACTTCTTTATGGAGTTACCCACCTATCAAATCCCTCAGTTAAAAAATGTCTTAATTAACACATGGAACAAGCTAAAAGGCTTTATTGTTGGTGCAGGTAAAATCATTGTGATTGTGGTGGCGTTGATTAATGTCGTGAATAGTTTGGGAACGGATGGCAGTTTTGGTCATCAAGACAGCGAAAAATCGGTACTTAGTGCCACGGCAAAATTTGTGACTCCCATTTTTGAACCAATGGGAATCCATGAAGATAACTGGCCCGCAACGGTTGGTATTATCACAGGCTTGCTGGCAAAAGAAGTGGTGGTCGGTACGCTGGATACTTTGTATTCCAGTACTGATAGTAAAGAACAGGCAGGCGTGGAAGATGAAGAGCCGTTTGATTTACTTGCTAGCCTAAGCGAAGCGGTAGCGACTATTCCGACTAATTTACTGGGCGCAGTTGAAAATATAGCTGATCCTCTTGGCTTAGGCGCTATTGAAAATGATGTGGCTAACATCGAAAAAAGTGCAGAAGAGCAGGGTGTGAGTCTCGCAACCTTCGGCGCGATGGTAAGCCGTTTTGATGGAAAAATTGGCGCATTTGCCTACTTGCTTTTCATCTTGCTGTACTTCCCCTGCGTTGCCGCAACAGGCGCAATGGTTCGCGAAGTCGGCGCTGGCTGGGCAACCATGGGCGTGTTATGGAGTAGTGGCTTAGCTTATGTTGCCGCGGTGGTTTTCTATCAACTAGCAACCTTTGCCGCACATCCAACTCAATCAATACTATGGGTTTCGGGTTTATTAGGCTTGCTGGTATTCACGGTTTATATGTTCCATTTAAAAGGCAAGCAAGATCATCGTGATAGTTTGGTGCGGGTATCGTCTTTATGATGTTGGGTGAAATACGGGACTATCTGCGTAGACGGGAAATTATCGGTTTGCAAGAAATTACCAATCACTTCGATATAAGCCCAGAAGCGGCTAAATTTGCTTTGGAATATTGGGTGAATAAAGGCAAAGTAAATACCATCGGCGCTGCTTGTGGATCATCCTGTGGTGGTTGCGGGAGTGCGGAAGATAGTTATCAGTGGAGTGATCGAGGGCAGGTGGTACAGCTTTATCGTAGAGGTTGATTGGCTTCGAGAGTAGTCTGACTGCACCCTTCGACAGGCTCAGGGTGCTAGAATTCTGAGCAAAACTCTAAAAGATCTAGTGCCCTGAGCTTGTCGAAGGGTACGGCTTACATGGCTCTGTAATATCAGCTATTTATCAAACACCAAAACAAAGCTCACAGGCACAGAAAGCGCAACTGAAGGTAATTTCGCTAGCTCTTGCAATTTAGCAACACCTTCACCTAGTTTAAAGTCAGGTGCTGAGATAATCACAGGCTTTGTGCTACTTGCGATTAATTTGTCGCCGACTCGAATAACCGCAACTGCTACTTTAATTTTCTTTTCTACGCCGTGCATCATCAATGTTGCTTCGACTTCAATCGCTTTAAGCCCGTCACCTGATAAGTCATCCGTGATTTTGGCGGTTAGGGTTGCCTTAGGGTGCTTGTCTGTCTCGAATAAAAACTTATTCATACGTTCATCACGTACTTTGTTTTTTGTATCGACGGTTTTTAAATCCAGCGTAACCTTCAAATCGCCAGCATCACTGAATGTGCCTGAAAGCTTGGGGATGGTATGACTTTCACCTGCTGTGCCCTTTTTTACTGAGAAAAAGGATAGGCTTGAGCGATCAGAATTTAAGGTCATATCAGCAAGACTGACTGAGCTAGCGCCCAGCAATATTGTTCCACAGAATAGGCTTATTATATTTTTACGGTTTAGCATGGTAACTCCTTTGGTTTATGGTGAGGCACAGCACCTCTACCCCATTTAACACGCATCTTTCTTTTTTAGTCCCTTTAATATTTGTAATTGATGATATTTTTTCTAAACTCCTATTATGACGAAAAAATATCCCAGTTTTGAAAATCAACTGATCTGCCTAATCCCTCGCTTACGCCGTTACGCGCGTACCTTGGCGCATAGCAAACAAGATCAAGAAGATTTAGTACAAGCGACGCTAGAACGTAGCATCGTAAAACAGCATCAATGGACCAATAATACAGGTCTTGATCGTTGGGTTTTTACGATTCAAAGCTCTATCTGGAAAAATGAACTGCGTTCAAGGAGTTATCGCACTGGGAATGGCGTGATTAATGTCAGCGTTTTAATGGATAAACAAGCGACTGAAAAAAATGAAGGGACTTATTTGTTAAACCAAGTGTTTAACCATGTAATGACACTGCCCGAAAATCAAAGAACGGCTATTTTTTTAGTGTATGTTGAAGGTTTAAAATACACGGAGGCGGCGGATGCTTTGGAGATACCACTAGGTACTTTAATGAGCCGTTTAGCTCGTGGGCGTTTAAAATTATCTGAAAAATTAGATAAGCGTGATATGTTTAATGACTTGGCTGATGCTAAACGGGGAACGGTTATTTCACTTAAAACAAAGGAGGGATTTAAACGATGAATGATAAACTGCATCCTGACTTTGAACTGTTGCTTGCCTATGTTGATGGGCAATTAAATGAAACAGAACATCGAAAAGCCGAAGCCTTAATTCTCAGAGATCAAACTGCCCAAGACTTTGTGCAGGAACTACAAAAAAGCCAGCTACCTTATCGCGATGCTTTTCAGCCTTTACTTGAGGCTAAAAAAATCACATCAAAAGAAGTATTAGTTGCACCAAAAAGCAACCGCTGGGCTTGGTCAGGTGCTATTGCCGCCTCTCTTTGTGTAGGTTTAATAGCAGGTGGACTATTCATCTCTAATCAGCAAATAAACCATGATGATTGGGTGATGCAAGTTGCGGATTATCAACTTCTTTATGTACGAGATACCTTAAACACCCCTAATCCAGAAATAGCACAGGTGGCTGCGCTAAGTGAAAAACTTGGTAAGCAACTCGGCACAAAACTTATCATCCCTGATTTATCTTCCCATGCTTTAAGTTTTAAACGTGGACAAGTGTTAGAAACTCACGGCAAGCCACTTATTCAACTTGCTTACCTACCCAAACAAGGTCGCCCTGTCGCACTTTGTATTACAGCAATCCATGAAGATGATAGCCCACAAGAAAGCGGCACGTCACGAGGCTTAAGCTTTGTTAAGTGGACAAAAAATGGCTTGGGCTATGTGCTAATTGGTGATGTCAAACAAGAGAAGTTACAGCAGATGGCGAATCATGCTGTAGAGCAGATGGGATAATCTCCCTGTTTTTCTGGCATCCTAATGGATGATACTCTCAATACAGTGGTGAAAAATGACACCTTATGGAATGAAAAGTTAGCTTGAAATACTTGACTTGGAAGCACAGTTATTTTGTTAGATATTTTTGAAATTACTTTTTAAAACTATGATTTACTTAATATAAGTTGTAAATGGCTTTTTACCTTTTAATCTATAGATGTCAAAGTCTCTATCAATAGTCGCTATCTCATTAATTTTTAACTTATCACCTAAAAATACAAGACATGCATCTGCAAAATCCATAGGAAGATCAGCATACTTAATCGTTAGTTCTTGGATTGCAAGTAAGTCACTAGTCGTTATTCCTTCAATACTGACTGCTCCTGCACTTACCCAGCCTATAAAATCAATTTGAGCCTGCCGATTAAAGTCTAGTAAATGTAATGTCTCAGTAATTGAAGCTATTGTTGTTACTAGCTCATATTGATTTGATTTTATAAACGCCACCGAAGCTTTGTGGTAAGCATCATCACTATCAAATAAGGCTATTAGTGGACCAGAGTCCATTAATATTTTTTTCATCTTTTCGCCTGTATTTTTTCTTTAAGTAATATTTTCCTATTTTTTGATAAATCATTTCGTCCACTAGCATGCTTACCAAAGAGTTCATTTCCTAAAACCCAAGGTGATGGTTTTTCTAACTTAGCTAAAAAATCTGAAATACTTCTTCTGATCAGTTCTGATTTGCTTAAACCCAATTGATAAGCGACTAAATTAACGGTTTGTTCTAATTCTGGATCAAGCCTGAGTGTAATCATTTTTATGCTACTCCATTTGTGTAATACCGATTGTAATACAAATATGGAGATAGTCAACCTTACACATCTAATGCCTTGTTTACTCCTGTTTTGCTGGCAATGAAGAAACAACAAGCACAAGAAACCTTGTTTCATCAGGACGAAACCACTTGGAAAAGGTGAGCCAAAAACGAAGCGATTTAAATTAGTCACCCGTTTAGATAATCACTGGATAGGATTAACCCGCTTTGTCGAAAATCCATTGATACCCATGGATAATAACCCCGCAGAACAAGCGTTACGAATGCCTGTGGCAGGTCGTCGTAGCTTCTATGGCTCAGGGTGTATTTGGAGTGCAGAGTTTGCCGTACTGATGATGGGATGGATCAAAACGTGTTAATTTTCAGTTTTAAAGATACGTTTAGCACCAATAAAAATATGGTACTTCTCATTATCCAGCATGTTTATATGTTCAATAATTTCTGGTATTTGATTCTGAAAGGATAAATGGATGATTTTTCCTTTTCCAATGTAAACTCCAACATGTGCTCCAAATGCGTTGCTGTCTGGGTTATAGAGCATTAAATCTAAAGGCTGAAGGCTATCAGTGACAGTGCTATAAAATGTGTCACTCCACAGCTCGCTAGAACGAAGGTTAGGTGCGTCTAAACCATTCACACGAAGCAACTCATAAGCAAATACTTGGCAGTTAGCGCCGAGTGTTAAATCAGCTTGATTTTCTACGCCTGGAATTCTAGCGCCTTTATATTTCACAGTTAAAAAATTATTGGGAATATGGATCAATTTGCATCTCTTTTTTAGGTTGCTCTAAAAGTTTTAAATATCAAGCAGAATCCAGAAAAGTATATAAAAACTATCTTATATCCGTATAGTAGTTTATCTCCCTTTTTTCTAGTTGCTCTTAAATTATGCGAATCAAATACCTTATTACGCTGCTTGTTATTAGCTTTTTCTTTAGTTCATCACAGGCGTTTGCGCGTAAGCCTACGGTGTCATCACTTAACTATGCAATTAATAAGTTAAAGAAGGAAAATACCTATTTGAATAAGCAGTTACGAGTGCAAAAAGTTACTTTGGAAAAACAGGGCTTGAGCTTGAATGCTATTTTAGAAAAGCAGGCTTTATTGAACGAGCAAACAGATCAGCAAATGGAGCAATTACGGTTTGAGTTGAATGGCCTAAAGAGTAAAGAAGAGCCAAAACAAGACAATAGTTTATTGTATTTATTGTCTGCTCTAACTGCTTTTGCTTTGGGTTTAGCATTATTATCTTTACTGCTACAGCGCAGAAATAGACCTCGAACGGATAAAATCAATACTCGTATTGAGAGTGTCGAGTCAGGCATGTCTAAACTATCGGGGCAGAGTGTGCATCATGCACATGAGTTGTCTACTTTAGTGGCAACGCATGGGGAGTTGTTTAAGGGTTTTGGGGCGAAACTGAGTAAGCTGGATAGTGAGAGAAAGTTAAGCCATGAACGTCGCAAAGCAGTTGAGAAAGAACTGAAAGTATTGTTGGCAAACCCCGTCACATATGAAGCAACAGATGCTGATGGCTTGTTGATAAATACCTTAATTGAAGAAGATAACTTAAATTTTGAAGAAATCTTACAAGCGAAATCCTTAGGAGCGGAATACAAAGGGCAATGGTTATTGGCGATTGTTTATTGGGAAACGCTACTCGCTGAAAATAAAAATAATACACTAGCTTTACTGCATATCGCTTATGGCAATTACAAGCTTGCTGAGAGGCATCGTAAAGATGAAATCTATCTGGAAAAAGCCTCTGCGACTTATCATCAAATTATGCAGTTAGCGCCTGAATATTTTGAAGATATTTATGCCTATGATAGCGATGAGAATATGGGTGCAAGTGAGTTAGTCAATGATCCTGATAAGGTATTTATTTATCAACAGATTGAGCAACTGGTACTGAAAGTTGATGAGCTGAAAAATTACCAGTCTATCTATAATTTGGCTTGTCAGTATGCAAAAGAAGGGAGTGTACAGGATGCGCAGACTTGGTTGGAGCAAATAGCGGTAGACTCTGGCTCTCTTCATTGTCAGCACTTACTTGAGGATAAAGACTTAGATGCTTTGCGGGAGTTGCCTTGGTTTCAGCGTTTGTTAAGAGAGGCTTGCGAGTAGGGAGGTCGTTTTTTATGAATATCTGGAGCAGTGGTTTCAGCCTTTTATAGTATGTAAAAAGAGATTAAGCCGCTGCTCCAAGTAATAGTCATTTTTAGCGCAATATTGTTGTTAAGTCTTGAGCATGTTCAGCAGCTTTGCGTCCAAGGTCAGTTAAATAGCCACCATCTGCTTGTGAGATTAAACCTTTTGAATGTAGGCGACCAGCAGCTGAGATAGTCTCTGCATTTGCATCGTTGTGAATCTTGATACCATCTTGTTCGTTCTTTAAGTTGAATTGCAAAAGTAGATTGAGTTCGTCGGTTAGTTCCGTATTGAAAGGCATAATATTCCTTGTTAATTTGGATTATAGAATTTGTTTTGGAATGATTTTAATCCGTTAGTTATTTTAGCATGTTTTTAATATAGGCTACTATAAGATAAATACTAGGCACAAAAAAGGGGATGCTATTAGCATCCCCTTTTTAATAACTTAAACCTTGCGATTTAAGATATTTTTTGATCTAGCTCGCCAGATAAATATCTTTGTGACATTTCATCAAGAGAGTAGATTTTACCGATCTTGCTTGCGTTGCCCGCTGCGTTAAATGCTTCGTAACGTGCTTTACAAATATCTTTCATCGCGTTAGTTGCTTCTTTCAAGAACTTACGAGGGTCGAAGTTTGAAGGATTGTCTTGTAAGTGCTTACGAACAGAACCAGTAGAAGCCATACGTAGGTCGGTATCGATATTAACTTTAGTAACACCACTCTTAAGACCTTCAACGATTTCTGCAACAGGTACGCCGTAAGTTTGTCCCATATCACCACCGTAGTTATTGATGATTTCTAACCACTCTTGAGGCACAGATGAAGAACCGTGCATTACAAGGTGAGTATTAGGCAGACGAGCGTGAATCTCTGCAATACGGTCTATACGTAAAATCTCGCCTGTAGGCTCTTTAGTGAACTTGTAAGCGCCGTGAGAAGTGCCGATTGCGATAGCTAGTGCATCAACATTTGTAGCTTTAACAAAGTCAGCAGCTTCTTCAACAGAAGTAAGAAGCAGATCAAGGTCTAGTTTACCTTCAGCTCCGTGTCCGTCTTCTTCGCCCATCTCACCCGTTTCTAGTGAGCCAAGACAACCTAGCTCGCCTTCTACCGATACACCACCAGCATGAGCCATTTTTACAACTTCTGCTGTAACGCCAGCATTGTACTCAAATGATGCTGGAGTTTTGCAATCGGCTTCTAAAGAACCATCCATCATTACCGATGTGAAACCAGACTGGATAGAACGTAAACATACTGCTGGCTCAGAACCGTGATCCTGATGCATAACAACAGGAATATGTGGGTACATTTCTGTAGCAGCAATAATTAAGTGACGTAGGAAAGGCTCGCCTGCGTAACCACGTGCGCCAGCAGAACCCTGCATGATAACGGGTGAATCACATTCATCAGCAGCTTGCATGATGGCGTGAACCTGCTCCATATTGTTTACGTTGAAAGCTGGTAAGCCGTAACTGTTTTCTGCTGCATGATCCAGCAATTGACGCATTGAAATTAGAGCCATGAGGTTCTCCTTAAAATTAAAAATAATAGTTAAATCTAGCTAAAAAGTAGTTGTTATCACGTTGTTGGATAGCTCACTTTTGGCTGTGATTATTCTGTTTTGAGACCGATATATGAGCCGTTATTGCTCGTATAAAGGTTCCATTTTATAAGATATTTTAAAAAAGCTTAAAACATCTAATTAGTTTGTGGAAATTCAGCTTTTTTGTGCGACTGTATCTGATTAGCGTTATACCGAGTCTGACTTGATATGATCGCCTACACGAATAATTTTTAGCATATTGGTTCCACCGTCAATTCCCATTAAGTCGCCTTTTGTAACAATAACTGAATCCCCTGTTTTTACCTGCCCTCTCTCTATAAGGTGCTCAACCGCAATGCGGTTGGCTTCTTTTGGGCCTGATAAAGACACTTCAAGATAGATAGGATAAACACCCCGATAGATGCTAACGCGACGGCAAGTTTTCTTATGCGTGGTTAAGGCATAAATAGGTGTGCTAGAGCTAATGCGTGACATCCAGCGTGCAGTTGCACCTGATTCTGTTAAGCAAGCAACGGCTTTGATATTCATATGGTTGGCAACGTACATAGAAGCCATTGCAACTGCTTCATCACTGCGCATAAACTCTTCGCCAATGCGATGTCCAGATTGTGTTGCTGCCGCTGAATGTTCTGCTTCTTCACAAATTTTGCCCATAGTGGAGATAACGAGGGCAGGGTCGATACCCGTTGCTGTTTCTCCTGAAAGCATTACCGCATCGGTTCCATCCATTACTGCGTTCGCTATATCGAAGACTTCTGCGCGGGTTGGAATAGGATTGGTTATCATACTTTCCATCATTTGAGTGGCAGTGATAACAGCACGATCAAGCTCGCGAGAGCGTTTGATCAGCATTTTCTGTGCTTCAGGTAAGTTGGCATCGCCAATTTCTACGCCTAAATCGCCACGAGCAACCATCACAACATCGGAAGCTTCGATAATGTCATCTAATACAGGTTGTAAGATGGACTCTGCACGTTCTACTTTAGCGACAATGGCAGCATCGCCACCTGCTTCTTGCATGAGCTTACGAGCAAGGCGTAAATCATCGCCCGTACTAGGGAAAGAAACGGCCAGAAAATCAACGTCCATTTTTGCCGCTAATTTTATGTCACGTATATCCTTTTCAGTTAATGCATCTGCGGATAAGCCACCGCCACGACGATTAATACCTTTGTTATCAGATAGTTCCCAGCTATTAACGGCAGTGGTGTGAATTTCAGCTTGATCAATGCAGGTCACTTTGAGAATAAGTCGGCCATCATCAAGCCATAACTCATCGCCCACGGATACTTCTTTAGGTAATTTTTTGTAGGTTAAACCAACCTTTTTTTGATCGCCTTCATTCGGGTCAAGGTTGGCATCGAGAATAAACTCATCACCAGCATTAAGAAAAATCTTGCCATCTTTGAAGCGGTCAATACGAATTTTTGGGCCTTGTAAGTCGCCAAGAATAGCAACTGAACGGTTGGCTCTTTTTGCTGCATCGCGAACCATTGCTGCGCGAGCAAGATGTTCTTCGGGTGAGCCATGTGAGAAATTAAGTCGTACTACATTTACACCTGCTTCGACAATCGCGTCGATGGATTCCTGTGTGCTGGTTGCAGGGCCAAGTGTAGCTACTATTTTGGTTCTTCTCATAGGAAGACGTTGTCCTTTTATTGTTATGGGAAACAACAGCGAGAAAACCCCTGTTTACTCGCTGTTGTTTCCTAGTATAAAACCGCTGAGTATAGTTCAGATTGATTGCAGTTTTATGACTAAAGTATGGATTATCCTTTAGCGCGTTCTTCTAACATTGCTACGACAGGTAGTTTTTTACCTTCTAAGAACTCAAGAAATGAACCACCACCTGTAGAGATGTAAGATACTTTATCAGCGATATCGTACTTATCAACGGCTGCTAAGGTGTCACCACCGCCTGCTACTGAGAATCCGTCAGATTCTGCGATAGCCATTGCGATTTCTTTTGTGCCTGAGCCGAATTGATCAAACTCAAAGACGCCAACAGGGCCATTCCAAACGATGGTTCCAGCGTTTTTAATAACTTCGCAAAGCTCTGCAACAGATTTAGGGCCTATGTCAAAAATCATGTCGTCATCAGATACGTCTGCAACATCCATAGTGGTTGCTTCTGCTGTCTCCGAAAACTCTTTGCCACAAACAACATCAACAGGAATAGGAATGTCACCACCATTTGCTTGAGCGGCTGCTTTTAGTTTTTTTGCCGTTGCCACTAAATCTTCTTCGTAAAGAGATTTACCTACGTTGTGACCTTCTGCCGCAATGAAGGTATTTGCAATACCGCCACCAACAATTAACTGGTCAACAATCTTTGAAAGTGAGTCAAGAACGGTCAATTTAGTTGAAACTTTAGAGCCACCCACTAATGCAACGAATGGACGCTTAGGGTTGTCCATTGCTTTTCCTAGTGCTTCTAGTTCACCTGCAAGAAGTGGGCCTGCTGCTGCGGTAGGAGCAAATTGTCCTGCACCATGTGTAGAAGCTTGAGCGCGGTGAGCCGTACCAAATGCATCCATCACGTAGATGTCGCAAAGTGCTGCATATTGCTTTGAAAGTGCTTCATCGTTAGCTTTTTCGCCTTTGTTGAAACGTACATTCTCTAGCAAAACAACATCGCCATTTTCTAGTGCTGGTGAGTTATCAAGATAGTCAGTAATTAAAGCAACATCTTTACCTAGTAGGCCACCTAGGTGAGCCGCAACAGGTGCTAGTGAGAATTGGTCTTCAGGAGATCCTTCTGTAGGGCGACCTAAGTGAGACATAATCATCACTTGTGCGCCAGCCGCAACTAAAATTTCAATGGAAGGCATTGATGCACGAATACGCTTATCAGAGGTTACTTTGCCGTCTTTTATAGGCACGTTAAGGTCTTGACGAATAAGAACACGCTTACCAGCAAGATCGAGATCGGTCATCTTAATTACAGACATGGTGAAACCCCTTTTTATAATGTTGAAAATAATTTAAGTCAGTATTGTGATTACAATGCTCAATTAAAGTATTTGGTAGATAGTAAAAAATGAGTAGCCCGTATGGAGTCTACGTAATACGGGGAGACTGTGCCGAAGCATCGTTCTCCTGTATTTCGCAAGCTACATACAGGCTACGGTAGACTAATTAAGCGCTTACGTGCTCAACTAAACGAAGCATGTTACATGTGTAACCGTACTCGTTGTCATACCAAGAAACTACTTTAACGAACGTGCTATCAAGAGAGATACCAGCGCCTGCGTCAAAGATTGATGAGTAGCCAATGCCACGGAAGTCAGAAGAAACAACTTTCTCATCTGTGTATGAAAGTGTCTTGCTCATATCGCCAGACTCAGAAGCAGACTTCATTTCTGCACAAATTTCTTCGTATGTTGCTTCTTTTTCTAACTCGATAGTTAGGTCAACAACAGAAACGTCAACAGAAGGAATACGGAAAGCCATTCCAGTTAGTTTGCCGTTAAGCTCAGGAAGTACAACACCTACTGCTTTAGCAGCACCAGTAGAAGATGGGATGATGTTCTCGAATACAGAACGACCACCGCGCCAATCTTTCATTGAAGGACCGTCAACCGTCTTCTGCGTAGCAGTAGAAGCATGAACAGTCGTCATAAGACCACGTTTGATGCCCCATTTGTCGTTGATTACTTTAGCCATTGGAGCCAAGCAGTTAGTCGTACAAGATGCTGCGGAAACAATTGCTTCGCCATCATATTCGTTATGGTTAACACCATAAACGAACATTGGACCGCCATCTTTAGAAGGAGCAGACTGAACAACTTTCTTCGCGCCAGCGTCGATGTGTGCTTGACAGCTTTCTTGTGTTAAGAAGAAACCAGTACAATCGATAACTAGATCAGCGCCAACTTCGTCCCATTTAAGGTCTGCTGGATCACGCTCAGCTGTTAAACGAATTTTTTGCTCGCCGTCGATAACAAAATTATCACCGTCTACGTCAACAGTACCCGCGAAACGACCTTGAGCCGTGTCATACTTAAGCATGTATGCAAGATAATCATTATCAAGAAGATCGTTGATACCAACAACTTCTAGGTTAGGGAACTCTGAGTGGATAGCTCTGAAAGCCATGCGTCCAATACGTCCAAATCCGTTAATACCGACTTTAATTGTCATAATTTTCTCCTGAAAATTGATTGAAAAATAATTTTTAAAATTAGCCCTAAATCTCAATAAATAAAATAATGGATAGCCCCAATAAGGAAGAATGCTAGTGTTGTTAAAACAAAGTCTTCCCGAACTCACAGCATAAATATTTGCGTGAGCCTCATTAATATTTATTTTAGTAGCAAAAAAGCCTCTCATAAGTGAGAGGCTTTTTTTGGATTATGCTACTTCGTTAATTGCTTTGCTTACTGCGTCAGTTGTAATACCGAAGTACTCAAATAACTCAGGTGCAGGTGCAGATTCGCCAAAGGTAGTCATTCCGATTACCTTGCCGTTCATGCCAACGTATTTCCACCAGCCATCCATGATCGCAGCTTCAACCGCAACACGTGCAGTAACAGCAGCAGGCAATACAGATTCTTTGTAAGCATCATCTTGCTTCTCAAACACTTCAACCGAAGGCATTGAAACAACACGTACTTTCTTGTCAGAAGCTTCCGCTGCTTCCATTGCAAGTGATACTTCAGAACCCGTAGCCATAACGATAACGTCTGGTGTTCCGTCTGTATCTTTAAGGATGTAACCACCTTTTTCGAT
>DQSN01000238.1 GCA_015663245.1 Leucothrix mucor | reverse complement strand
CAATAAAAGCCAGAGCGCCTGCTGTCGATGTTATTTTCGGTCCACAAACATTACACCGTTTACCTGAGCTAATTAACCAAGCCAAGCAAACGAAAAAAGCGGTTATTGATGTTTCTTTTCCCGAAATTGAAAAATTTGACTGCCTACCTGAACCTAAAGCCGATGGTCCCAGCGCTTTTGTATCAATTATGGAAGGTTGCTCTAAGTACTGTACATTCTGTGTTGTACCTTACACACGTGGCGAAGAGATCTCTCGTCCTTTTGATGACATCATTGCCGAAATAGCCAGTCTTGCAGCACAAGGCGTAAGAGAAGTTAATCTACTAGGGCAAAATGTGAACTCTTATCGTGGCAAGATGCACGACGGCGATACCGCTGACCTTGCAATGTTGATTCATTATGTTGCCGCAGTAGAAGGCATCGAACGCATACGCTACACCACCTCTCACCCCGTTGAATTTAGCAATAGCTTAATCCAAGCCTATGCAGAAGTCCCCGAATTGGTTAATCATTTACACTTACCCGTACAAAGTGGGTCTGACCGTATTCTTGCTGCAATGAAACGCGGTCATATGGCAGCGGAGTACAAGTCAAAAATCCGTAAACTACGTGAGATACGCCCAGATATTAGCATGTCATCCGACTTTATCATTGGCTTCCCTGGTGAGACCGATCAAGACTTTGAAGATACAATGAAGCTGATTGAAGATATTGGCTTTGATCATAGCTTTAGCTTTATTTACAGCCCACGCCCTGGCACACCCGCCGCCTCATTTGCTGATGACACCACAATGGAAGTCAAAAAAGAACGCCTTAAACGCTTACAAACACGCATTATTGAGATGACCGCAGAAATTAGTCAAGCAATGGTAGGAACGGTGCAGTCGGTCTTAGTGACTCAACCCTCTAAGCGTAGTGATGAAGAAATGTCAGGCAAAACTGAAAATAATCGTACGGTTAATTTTGCAGGACAAAAGCGGTTAATAGGCAAGTTTGTGGATGTAAAAATAACAGAGGCTTATCCGAACAGTTTGCGGGGGGAGATTGTTGCAGTTGAAGGTGAACTCTTAAAATAAAGAACTCAACAAATCGTGGATCAAAAGGGAAATCAGGACACCTTGCATAACGATGCTAAGTTATATTTTGATTCACAACAGGCCTGCCCTATAAGCGAGTTATGGGCATAAGGAACGTCATCCACCATAAGCAACTGATATTTGGTGGATGACGCTACCGCTTATCCACCCTACGGAGAAACTGGAGTGTTATTAATCTACCGTACAATACTCTTTTGTAGTTGATGTATGTCTGCACTTAGCAAAGCTTCAAAGTCCCAATCGGAAAAATTATACAAACCTCTTCCACGTTGATAATGGTATTTGAAATCCACCCATAACTCAGGAAACATTATCCCTGACACGATACAAATTCCACAAGCATACAAGGAACGCCGCCCGCTTCCCCATAAACAATATTGCATTCTTGCTTCGTCAATAACTACGGGTTTATACCCTAATAAAATATGAAATACATCATGGCTTTCAAACTTATCAATCAAGATGTAATTATGTTGCTGTAAAAAACACCCCAAAGCTCTACCCAGCGAATTAATAGGATAAGCTAACAATTGTTTTGTTGATACTTCCCATGGAGCTCTTGAGTTACCTGATAAATTTTGAAAAACGGGCAAACTAAGCGCATATAATTTATGCATAAGCATAACCCGCCACCCTATTCTTTTACCTTTTTGAAAAATACTTTTTATAACATAACTCATGACATTGCTTCATTGATAAACAAACAAGTATTGTCATCTAAGAATGTGCAAATTTTGTGTGATGTACGTGGAGTTTAAGCTAAAAAATAAGACACTCTCACGAATAAATAATATTTTTCACATTCGTATCCTACATAGTGTTTACGTAATACAGGAAAACACCTTACGACGATTTACCGCATTACGCTTAAGCTGTATACAGCCTATAAAAATGTTAACTATCACAGGAGAGATAGCAAAAATAAATCATGTATCAGACCAGCATTGGTTGTTACAATAGTTCGCTCACGTTTCATTAGGAGTAACATCATGTCGAACAAAACCTCGGAACAATCATCTACTCATTTTGGTTATCAACAAGTCCCTGCCACAGAAAAAGCAGGCAAAGTTGCCGAAGTATTTCATTCAGTAGCTGATAAATACGATGTGATGAATGACTTGATGTCGATGGGTGTTCATCGCTTGTGGAAGCGTTACACCATCGAAAAATCAGGTGCGAAACGGGGCGACAATATTCTTGACCTAGCAGGTGGGACGGGCGATTTAGCGGCTAAATTTGTGCGTATTGTTGGTGCAGAAGGTAACGTTGTTTTATCCGATATTAACGGCTCAATGCTGGAAAATGGACGTTCACGCTTAATAGACATGGGCATTGCGGGTAATATTGAATACATACAGGCAAATGCAGAATCTCTCCCCTTCCCTGACAACTATTTTAATATCGTCACCATTGCCTTTGGTTTACGCAATGTCACAGATAAAGACAAAGCTCTGCGCTCAATATTACGCACCTTAAAACCTGGTGGAAAACTAATGGTGCTGGAGTTTTCCAAACCTGTTGTTCCTGGCTTAAATACTATTTACGATCAATATTCCTTTAAATTGCTACCACTCATTGGCAAATTAGTCGCTAATGATGCCGATAGTTATCGCTATCTTGCTGAGTCTATCCGCATGCACCCCGACCAAGAAACACTAAAGGCGATGATGGAAGAAGCTGGCTTTGAACGTACCACTTATCACAATATGACAGGTGGCATCGTAGCATTACACATCGGCTACAAGCTCTAATACCATGCAATTACCTAGTAGCGTACTCGCCAGCATCGAAACATCTCTCAACGCTTGGTTGGCATTAGACGGAGAAACTTTAGCTAAGTTTTCTGAGATGGATAGCAAAGTTATTTGCCTACATATCAGTGGTTTAGATTTGAATCTTTATTTTTTACCTGAGAAAAATAACATTACCGTCATGGGAAACTATGCGGGCGAGCCTGATACGACTATCACAGGCTCACCAATCGCACTGATGCGTTTAGGCACATCTGAGAACTCTGGAAAGACTTTGTTAGAGAGCGATGCGAGTATCGAAGGTGATACCCATCTAGGTGCGGAGTTCAGCCGTATTCTTGGTGAAGTTGATATTGATTGGGAAGAGTTGCTTTCCAAATTAGTTGGCGATGTAGTAGCGCACCACGCAGGACAAGTGACCGCTACAGGCTTAAACTGGCTACAAGAAAGCTTAGAAGCGATGAAACTCAACACCTCGGAATACCTTAGCGAAGAAGCCAAGCTCACACCTGCCGAGGCGGAAATCAATTATTATCTGGATCAGGTAGATGATTTACGCATGGATGTTGATCGCCTTGAAGCACGCGTTAACCAGCATATTCAACAAATATCAAAAGAGCGGGACAACGATAGTCAATGAACTTTTTCTCGCAAACATTACGCCTGATTGAAATCAATCGCGTACTCATTCGTCATGGCTTAGACGATATTATCTACAATATCCCTGCGCTAAACTCTCTGCGCTTTATCTACCATATCTCTCCCTGGAACTGGGGGAAAAAAGAAACTCGCCCCCGTGGTGAACGCATCCGCAAAGCCCTTGAAGACCTCGGACCTGTCTTTGTAAAACTCGGACAAATGTTATCAACACGCCGTGATATGTTAGATGAAGAAATTGCTGATGAGTTAGCAAAACTGCAAGATAATGTTCCTCCCTTTCCGCCTAAATTAGCACGAGAGATTATAGAACGTGAACTAGACCAACCCATTGATGAGCTATTTCAGTTTTTTGAAAATGAGCCTTTAGCCTCAGCCTCAATTGCACAAGTTCATGCCGCGACCTTACGCACAGGCGAAGAAGTCATTGTTAAAGTAGTACGCCCTGAAATCGAAAAAACCATCAAACATGATATTGAACTAATGTATTTGATGGCAAAAATGATTACACGCTTTAGTGCCGTCGGTAAACGCTTGCGTGCCGTTGAGGTTGTTCAAGAATACGAAAAAACTATTTTAGATGAGCTAGACTTAATGCGCGAAGCCGCCAATGCGGGGCAACTAAGACGTAATTTCAAAGACTCTAAAGATCTATACATCCCTAAAATATACTGGAATCAATGCTCACTTAACGTCATGACAATGGAACGGATTTACGGCGTTCCTAGTGGTGATATTGCTCAGCTTCACGCTGCTGGCGCTGATATGAAACGCCTTGCCGAGCGTGGCGTAAATATTTTTTTCACCCAAGTATTCACACATAATTTCTTCCATGCAGACATGCACCCTGGAAATATTTTTATTGATATTCACAACCCCAAAGACCCAAAATACATTGCAGTAGACTTTGGTATTGTCGGTACATTAACCCCCGAAGATCAAAGCTATCTGGCAGATAACTTCCACGCCTTTTTTAATCGTGACTATAAAGGTGTTGCCGAGGCACATATAGCCTCTGGCTGGGTTCCCGCAGATACAAATGCTAGCGAGTTTGAAAGCGCAATTCGTACCGTTTGCGAGCCAATATTTCAACTCCCCTTAAAAGAAATTTCTTACGGAAAATTACTGCTACGCCTATTCCAAACCGCACGCCGCTTTAATATGGAAGTACAACCTCAACTGGTATTACTACAAAAAACATTATTAAATATCGAAGGCTTAGGACGCGAAGTTTATCCAGATCTTGATCTTTGGGAAACCGCCAAACCTTTCTTACAGCGGCGCGTCGATCAACAATATGGGTTTCGCTCATTACTTAAAGCAGCTAAAACCGACCTCCCTAAATTGATGGAACAAACACCACATATCCCTGTAATGGTTAATGAAATTATCCACCATATTCATAAACAACAAGTCAATCAGCAAAGCGAATCACAACAGCTAGAACAACTACGCGAAGAAATTAAACATCACAATAAAAGAATCATCATAACCATTACAGGCGCAACCCTACTCATCACTGCTGTACTCAGCAGCTCGGTGCTAATGCCTGCCATTATTAGTATCTCGACAACTAGCTGGGTATTGGGAATTAGTGGCTTGGGCTTGGTTTTATATAGCTTATTACGGCGTTAAATTGACTCTGACTAACCTCCAGTAGTTTTTTTCTAAAAAATTGCCGCAGCTCATCATTCCTGAATTCAAATCATAAGTGCATAAACCTCTGACTGCTTCATTTTTATCCCTTCACACCCAATTATTAAAAAAGGTTGATCTACAACAAAGTGCAATTTTCGTATTTCAGTATTATTAATTTTCAGCTTAGCTTTAGAGGCATTCTCATAGAATGCCTCCCATCTAGCATTTGTACCGATATTTTTTGTACTATGCTATGTTGATGCAAATAATTTAGCAAAATAATAAAGAGAGCTAAAAATGAAGTTACATTACTACGATGGTACAGAAAAGCAGGTCAATATAATTGATGAAGAAGTACCTTACCCTGATGGACGATTAATTGTATCTCGCACAGATAAAGCGGGTGTATTAACGCACTTTAACCAATCATTTATTGATATGTCTGGTTACAGTAAAGAGGAGTTGATTGGGAAAAATCATTATATCCTACGCCATCCCGATATGCCTGCCGCTGCTTTTAAAGACTTGTGGGATACTGTCAAACAAGGTAAAAAATGGCATGGTTACGTGAAAAACTTACGTAAAGATGGTCTCTATTACTGGGTTCGAGCAACCGTTATTCCTAATATTCGCGGTAATGAAGTTATCGGTTACACTTCGGTGCGCCGTAAACCATCTAGAAAACAAGTAAATAAATGCATCTCTCTCTATGCGAAAATGCTTAAAGAGGAAGAACTATGTCCTACGTGCTAACGGTTAGTCCTGACTTTACTCCCAAGCATATTGCTGGTTGGTATATTTTTAACACATGGCTACAGTTACAAACTGATCTTGCTATTCACCTTGAACTTTACGATAGCTTTAAACAACAACGTAACGCTATCTCAGATGATAAAATCGATTTGATTTATGCAAACCCTTATGATGCCGCAATGTTGGTTCGAGAAAAAAGCTTCACCGCTCTCGTTGCTCCTCTTAGCAAAGCAGATGAAACGATTATTGCTTGTCAAAAAGATTATCCTATTAGCAACATTGAAGGCTTAAAAGAAAACCTGAACATTATCACCACCGATGATCCAGATGTACATCTGATGGGTATGATGATGTTAGAACCTGCTGATCTTGATGAGGGTAATACTAATATTAAAGAAGTCAGTAGCTATGTATTGGTTGCTAAACATCTCATGCAGGGCAATGCTGATATTGGCTTCTTTTTGAAGGATGCTTATAACGATCTATCCAACTTGATCAAAGATGAATTACAGGTCTTAATTGGTAGCGAAATACAGATTATTCGTCATATTTTGTTAGCTAGCCCTAGATTAGAAGAGCATCATGACAAGCTGAAAAACATACTTACGGGAATGCAAAGTGATCCCAAAGGACCTAATGTACTCACCTCTATGGGGTTTTCTGGCTGGGAAGAGCAAAGCCAAGAGGATACTGAATTTATGATTGATCTCATGGATGCTTTATAGGCTTAAGTCTTTCTATCAATGTCAGACTCCTAAAAACCTGTCTAAAAGGGGTGTGATTAAAACTGAGAGGAGATAGCTATATTTTCAAGCTCTTTTTACCCTTCCCAATATTTATCTCACTCCTCATTCACTCTGACGACTCACAAAGCCAACATGGGGTTAATATTCTCTGCCTTCCACCAAGCGCCTGAGAGTTATAAACACTTTTGAATAACATAGCAATGAGCACTTTCTATTTCGCCTGACCCAATCGGTAGTCCTTTCTCAAACGCTGACCCAGGAATTAAGTTGACGACGAAAGAAATGAAACCTTATGAGAAAAGGATTGAACGATCACGTTCACTCCCTCGAGCTGAATTTATTTAACCCCCGCAAGCTGTTTCAAATCGGCTCTGTATAAGAGATACATCACAAGATCAAATCAATACCGTTGCAAAGCTCTTCTGTAAGTAAAGCTTAGAAGAAAAAGAAGTAACAAAAAATAGGGTGTTATTACTCCACCTGCTGATTTTTTTGTACTGCCTTTATTTGTATCAACAGGTATAGCTATTGATACGGGAGCAATCTCTCCCTCCTGATCTAGCTGCCTTAAATAAACAGCTAACTTATTAACTTCATCACTGCTTAATTTAATATCTTGATGGGCTGTTATTGCTTCTGCGATTGTCTTAGCCGAACCATCATGTAAGTACGGGGCTGTCTGCCATAAGCCTAGTAATGTAGGTGTATCTAGCCCATCTAATGGTTTACCTAAGCGCTGACCACTGCTTGCTTTTAAAGTACCTATATCATGTCGTACATTCGGTGCACTATCTGTAAATTGTTCGCCTGAATGACATTCGTCACAAGCTTTTGACGTGAATAGCTTTTTCCCAAGTTTAGCAGTGCTAGTCAGTAATCCATTTTTCTCACGATAAGGGCTTACAGGAATTTCTTTTAATGACTCTACATAAGCAGCCAGATCATCTAATGCTTTGCTTACACCTGATTTTTTAGTGCCTAGGGGGTTCTGTCGTGTTTGTGCATGGAAATTGACATTACTCATTAAACCTGCGCCGCCTGATAAACCACGTATCTGACCTTCAAAGTCCTGAACCTCATCAAAGTTACCACTCCAATGCAACATTCCTTGGTCCATCCCTCCGTGGCCAATTAGGCTGATTGTATTTCTCAAGCCCTCACCAAAGCCACTCATATCCCATACACGACCATCATCTCGACCTTCATTATGGCAACCTGCGCAACTTGAATACTGCTCTTTTGATAGACGCGAATCAAAAGCATCATAAAATAGTTGCTTGCCTCTTAGAACAGATGAAGATAAAGACTCCTTTGCAACTGTCTTTAATGTAGCAACTAATGGTATATCATCAGATTGAGAGTAGATTAAATTAAATAGATCAAAAACAGTGACTGACCTATCCATAAAATTATGGCTATAAAGCGTTAGACCATTATCAGATATAGCCAAGCCTTGCGGTGCTCTTGCTGTCGGTATTCTAAAGAGCGGATCATTATTGTAAGCATCAACAACCTCTATCTCTCGACTCCCCTCTAATGCCACAAAAAGATAACTACCAAATTTACCAAAAATAGCGGTACTAGCAACCCCTCCATTATCATGGTCAATACGAGAACTTAGCTCTTCTTTATGATTAGATAAATTGATTTTAGAAGAAATGCTTCTTACTGCACTATCAAATGTTAAGTTTTGACCATCCCGCATTTTTCCTCTTTTTATATTATCTTGCTTTGAAGGAACCCAAGCAGTGCGCCCATCAGGAGACAGTGCTATACCGCCAAGATAATTGGGAATTCCCCTTGAACTTTTTTCTGAATCAACCGCATTACTATGTTTCAGCATAATTGTTTTTTCTACTGCGAAATTAGAAACATTAACAACAATTACCTCACCTCCATGCTCAATACCATTGAGTTCTGTTTTAGGTAATAAGGTTGACTCATCTGGCAATGCCGTGGTGATATATCGAGAAATATATAAATGATCTTCTGTTGAGTTAAGACTTAGATGTCGAGGGTTAGCACCCAACGATAACTGGGACTCTATTTTCCGAGAAGTAGCATCAATTTTAATTAATTGTCCCGATGCCTCCAACGTAATATATGCCTTATTATATTTTTTAGAGAATATGATTCCGTAAGGCTGAGAAGAAAAAGGTAGCTGGATTGTATCTATCACACGCTTACTATTAGGATCAATAATACTAATTGAATAAGAGCCTTTATTACTTACCCATAGCTCTCCAGTTGGAGAAAAGGCTAATGATCTTGGCTGTTTACCGACTGGTATTTCAGCCAGCTTAGAAAAAGTCGAAGCATTAAAACCTGTCACAGTATTATTATCAGGATTCACATTCCAAATATTCCCCCCAAATGCTTCGCTGTAAACAATGCTCATTGAAGACTGCGCTTTTCCTTTTGCATGAGGCATATAGATAGCTTGAACAAATTGAGAACTCGATTCATTACCATCAGCATCTTTCGCCGTTAAGGTTACGGTATAACTCCCTGCCTTTAAAAATCGATGCCGTCCGTTCTTATCAGTCGAATAAGCCGTTTCGGCACTTCCATCACCAAAATCCCATTTGTATTGAACATCTAAATTTGAATTACTGCCAACAGGATAAGAAACTAACTTATTTGTCACTTGTGGCTTTTTCTTAATTTCACGAGTAGTAAGACTTCCCGTTATTTCCCACATTAATTGGGTAGTACTTTTCTGTTCTCGCACATCACTTACAGTGATCGAAGCATTATAAGTGCCAATTTTTGAAGGTGTTCCTGAAATTACACCCGTGGCACTATTAATACTTAAACCATGCGGTAAAGCTGCAGCCGTAAAGCGAATAGGCTCACCATTTGCATCGTTAGCAATCATGTTTAGGCTGATAAAACGACCAACAGCACTAGATTGACTTCCTACTGGTGAAATAATGGGAGTAACATTACTTAATGGATTTTGGAGCAATAAAGATTCATTAATAAATTGCTTGGATAGTGAGGCACTTGAGTAGGATAACTTTAATTCAGGGGGGCCTGTATTAACAAAGTACTCGACCGTTATAAAGTGCTCTCCTGCATCCAAATAACGACTATTAGACAACTCGCTTAAAGCATGCAAGCCATCATTATCAATCAATAACTTATCATCTAGCCAAAGGCGGCTCCCATCAACCGATGCCAAATAAAATTGATAATCATCTGCTTTCTTAATGATAAGTCGAGCAGACAACCTAACTGCAAAATTCGGGTTTGCTATCTCAGCCGCCAAAGTGAAGTTATCAGTAACGCCTTGATGGTCTGGCTCATTATTCTTAGACAGCAGGGTAAAGTCGGGCAAAGCATTCCATACGCCATTGTAAGACTCGTAGGAAACACCTTTGATATTCCCCCTAGAGTAAATATTCCAAGCTAAGAGTATTTCTGACTCTGTATCATTATTAGTATATTTTATTTTGCTACTATAAAGTCCTGACTTGCTAGCCACCCCCGAAATAACACCTGACTGATGATTGATTTTCAGCCCTTGCGGTAAATTATTTGCACTAAACTGTCCATCACCAACAGGGTTTATATTTATACTTAAAGAAATATTTGAACCCACAAGATAGGCTTGAGCTTCTGGCTGTTCTATGGAAGTAGAAGACTCATTACTAACCTGTATTATTTCTGCAATAGATGGCACATTATTTTGATTAACAGCAAATAGCATCCAATACCCAGGTGTTAGAATATTTTTATTAGCATGAGCGGTTAATGTATATTTCCCACTCCCTAATGATATAAATCTAGGGGCAAGATAGCGTAAGTCTGTATTAACTGCGTGGGTTGTTGAGGACATTTTTATCAAAGAGAATTTTTTGATATTAGTACCACTTTGCACTACAAACTTTTGACCATTTTTAACTTTCTTTGTCGCACTAAACAATTTAGGTCTACTAGCCAACGAACCATCACTATTAAACAAATAGCCAGGACTATACAACTGTCCATCTTCATGATCTGCCACACAATTACAAAGCCCTCCACCTGCTGATAGCACCCGACCATCAGGCATCAATAACGCTATCGAGTGATAATTTCGTGGCACATTGCTATCTGCTCCTTCACGCCATTTTTTAGTCTCAGGATTCCATATTTCTACAGGTAGAATACTTCCCTGATCGCTAAACTTAATTCCAGATGTGTTTCCACCAACTACCATCACTTCCCCTGTAGGAAGCATCACACCATTATGAAATTTTCGTGGGTATTTCATCGCATTAATAGAAGTAACAATCGGTGAAATACCATTGATATCAATCGTCATAACTTTATTTGTACTACGCTGATTTGACCCAGATATTGCACCTCCTGCAACCAATAATTTGCCCTCATCAAACATGATAGTTGTACCATGTTTTGGATACCAGTCACGGTTTTCAGCACCTACTTGAGTAATGCTACCCAAGTTTTTAACGCCTATATTATGCATTTGCGGTGTTGGGCCAGAGTGGAAAATATTTCCCTGCGGTGCTACATGAAGTAATGGCCACCACTCTCTTTCATAGTAGCTTTCATATTGAAGAATTGGGTCTTGTAAGTTGATACCTGTTAATACTTTCCAGCCTGTTTTTTCATTCCACACTTCAGGATAACGTCCACCACTTGAACCCAAGGCAGTAAATACCTCTCCCGATGGCAACGCAATACTCGTTGGATACCAACGGCCTTTATTCATATTATCAATACGAGACCAGTTATTTGTTTTGTAGTCAAAAACACTCGTTATCTTCACATGGTTATTACCACCATTCACAAATAATCGCCCATCTTCCAATAGGGAAAGGTGAGCAGCAAACATATCTTGGTAGGTATTATTTCTATTAACAAACTGACCTGATACAGGGTTCCAAGTTGAAACATGAGTAAACTCAGTACCACGAGGAAAACTTGTTTTTTGACTTGCAGACCAAGTAATGACACGCCCATCAGGTAAATTAGCGGCTGTTACAGGGACATGAGGCCACTCTATAACATCACTCCAGTGACCTACTTGTTTAATATCCGCAGAGCGCTGTAAATACTTATGCCTTCTAGGAGTAAAGGCGGGATAGGTCTGAGCTAACTCAGCCCAATACGCATCGTCTTCTGCATGGGAATCATCAGCACCTACATGAGCAGTCGCAGTTTTTGATACTGACAAAAAAAGAAACAAGAGTAATAAAATTATTTTTTTCATTTTTAAAAAAAGTCAGGCTTCATTTTTTTGATCTTCAAGACATTACGTCGGGAGCATAGTGGGCTATGCGACCAAAGTGACAACGTAGAAGATCAGAAAATAGGAACGCAAATTGTTAGACTAATTCTGCGCAGGCACTTAAGTATAGGACTAAAATGAAGCTTTAGATTGAAAGTCTAGGGGTATCTAAAACACCAGTATTAATATGACAATTATAATTAATTGTTAAACCATATCACCAGACATGCTTTCTTCATTGGTAGTGTTTATAAGATTAGTAGTTAATCAACATATTTGGAACTTCCTTATAAACTAGAATCCTTTGGCTTTGAATATAACCATAGAAAAATTATGACAGTATCACCGCTTGAGCGATGATGCATATCCATCAGGTGCCTGAGAATTTTAAACGCTTTTGAATAACATGGCAATGAGCACTTTCTATTTCACCTAACCCAATCGGTAGCCCTTTCTAAAGTGACCTACTTTCTCAATGCGATATTGAATATTTTCTTTAGACAGTCCTGTTTCGCGTTGAAAGTCTTCGGTGCTTAAATTACCGCTTTTATGAAAAAATTTCATTCGTTTTTTATTGGTTGAGTTAAGCTCCCCAGCTTAATCCAATCAACATGAACCCTAGCTGTTAATAAATAATATTATATTTAAGAAAGATATCTATTGCCTTGAAAAAGGGATGACTAATAGTTTAGACCATCCTCTCAGTTTTAATCACACCCACCTAAAAGTCTCCTGCTGGACTAGAGCTGCTCAGCATTAGCTTGATATTGAAAGTGAGACTTTAATTCCGCTAATGCTGAACTACGAACAATATTGAACACCCTAAACAAAGCCAATCTAATTGCTTTTCTTAGTGCTTAGCTTCCATACCATAATCTTTATAAAATATTACGCTCCCCCCACCTCAAATACCCTCTCTTTTTCTCCTGAACCAAGCCATTGCACAATCATCAACGACTCCCTCTGACCGCAAGTCTCCGATTAACGGTAGATAACCCGACAACCCGCCTAGTAGCCAAGACAAGCTTGGAATGATTTAACACGTACTCTTGATAGAATTTTTAGTAGGAAATTGAGAATTTTATTCTCATAGTGTCTAAATCACAGGAGTCTATAAATGAAAACGGTTACTAATAATACCTTTGTCCCCAGCAATAAAGCTCTACTTAGCTGTTTAATTATAGGCGCTGTTGCCCCTATTACAGCAAGTGCAGACAACATAGATAATATCATTAGTGACTTCACCGCTGAGGCTTCTGTTTACAGCGATAAGAATGGTATTCGTATTAACGATAGATCTGTTCAGTATCAACATAAAAATAAGAAGGGTATTGATTGGAAACTTAAAGCCCATGACTACGATTTCAAAGGTGAAACAGGTACGGATACCTATCACGGCAATGAAATTTTAGGCGCTATAACAAAAGAATTTAACGAGTATATAACCACTGAACTTAGTGTTGGCGCAGTATATTTAGAAAATCAACGTACTCACAGCACTGATAATTTCACTAGTTACAAGGCTAAGGTAACGACAAGACCAAACAGTAAAGTTTCATTTAGCGTTGAGCATGGTGAAAATTTACTCTTTAAAGAAGCCCTTATAGAAGATGAATCTCATCGGCTGCTTTCAGGAAAAACCAGCAAAATATCAGGTAGCTGGCGGGCAGCAAAAAGAGTCATTATTGAAGGCAGCTCTCAATACCGTGAACTCAGTGACGGTAATCGCTCCAAACAACATCGAGCCATTGCTTTATATGGCATTTCTCCTGACACACCTTGGGTTTGGGTAGGTGTTGAAGCTCAATCGTTGTCTTATGATGAAAAGAAGTCTAGCTACTGGTCACCAGAAGACTACGAGGCTCATGCTCTTGTTATCAGTAGTAATTTTTCTATCAATAAAAATCTCAGCGTTAATATAAACGGTAATATTAATCGTACCAAAGAAGATAATTTTGACTGGGCTTCTGGTAGTGCCATTACGGTAGGTGCAAAATACGACCTTGGCGACAATACCAGCATTAATACCTATGCAAGCTATCTAGAATCATCCAGAGATAATGCTAGTTGGAATGGCAACAAGTTTGGTATTTCATTTACTGTTTCTGATTTTTAGGGTTTCACACAATTACCTCCCTTTAACAAGTTTTGTATATAAGAGGGAGGCATAACTAAGAGCACTCTTTAGAATATCACTATTAATTAATACAAATAATCGTATTTTTGATTTGGCATAAGCATGCTTTTTAATCAGAAAAAGTTAGCCGTTTAAATAGTTTGTTTTTCCACCTTCACGATTTATTCGCCAGAATCTAATGCAT
>DQSN01000108.1 GCA_015663245.1 Leucothrix mucor | reverse complement strand
TATTTATCAGAGTCAGCACCTTGCTCTTCAATTTTACGTGCATCTGGCTCATATTCTTCTGAACCTATCATAGAATTCCACGGTGTTTTGCTTCCCGCACAATGTACCCATCCACCCTTGTAAGCGGCTTGATCAATGAATTTTAAGGTATTCGCTACAGGACTTAAAACTCCATCACTTGATTGCTCAAGTTCAGCGGTATACATCGCACCGACTTGGCATTCAAACTGCGAAACCATGTGGATTTTTCCGTCTTTTTCGATAATTGAAGTGTGATCCAAGCCACTGCCTTCTACTGTTGGAGAGTTTGACGTGCCGTTACAAATAACGGTTGTGCCATCAGGATGTTTAATTAAGCTACCGCTTTCATCTTTTAGCGCACCAAATATTTCGCCGTTATCTTCATGCCCTGATTTCATTAGCTGTGTGTAGCTAACTTTATGTTCCACACCCGCTAGTGTTAAACGATTGACTGTATTGATTGATGACTTTGCCGCATCACTTGCAGGTGTTTGTACTTCACTAACCGCTGTTTCTTCTTTATCAGAGTCACTGCCACAGCCCGCTATAAACATAGAAGCTGTTAATGCCATTAGGACGGTAGTGCTTGTCATATTTACCTTGAAACTATTCATCATTTTTTCCTTAACTTATTATATTAACTTCAAAAGGGGGGTTATTAACTAAGGAATATAATGATCAATAAAGATGACAATGGTATGACAGAATTATTAAGGTTTTATGAATTCATACAAAGTTAGCTATATTTTTAAGACAAAAAAATAGCACCTCATGGGTGCTGTTTTTACATCAAGTATGTTGTTACTTTACATTTTTAATGCCGATAAAGACTTGGCTGCTGCACCAAATTTTGCGCGTTCTGCTGTTGGCATTGCGAATGAATGAGGTCAGGTATTGTTATCATATTATGTATTTTTTCTGGACCAGCAGAATAGGTATGACCAGTAAGAAAATTTTCTAGTCTTACTTGTGGTGTTCCCCATGTAGGATTATAAAGTTTACACTGACCCCACTTATTCCTGACCCCACTTATTTTGTCGTCATAAAGATGTAATAAAAATAGCGCAAAATAAAACTTTATTATTAATTAATCTGACTGCTATGAACATAGAAAAAAACATCATACTCGGAAACAATGTCATATTAGAACCTCTAAATTTTCAACACTTAACAGGTTTAGCGGAAGCAATAAAAGACGGGGAATTATGGCGGTTGAAATACACACACATCCCCCACCCCGATGCGCTTAATGATTTTTTAGTAAAGGCAAATACTGGCTATAAACAACAGCAAAAAATTGTCTTTGCAATTATTGATAAAGACACACAAAAAATTGCTGGTTGTACGGGCTTTTACAAAATCAATATGCAAAACAAAAAAGCAATCATTGGTCCAACATTTATTGCAAAATCGTGGCAAAAATCATATGTGAATACCGAAACTAAATACCTGCTGTTAAAGCATGCATTTGAACATTGGAAACTAAACCGTGTAGAGTTTCATTGCGATGTTTCCAATATTCCATCACGCAATGCAATAAGAAGTTTAGGCGCAATTGAAGAAGGCTTTTTGAGACAAAATAGGATTATGGCTGATGGTCGTGTAAGAGATACCGTCATTCACAGCATCGTTCAAAGCCAATGGAGTAATGTGATGACAAACCTGCATGATAAAATGCAAAGGTATAAACTTGCCATGACGGCATAAACCGTAAGAATGAACAGGGTCAGGTCTTGTTATCATATGATGTATTGTTTCAAGACCTGACCTCGTTTCTTAGGGCTTTTCAACTGGCTCTCAAGCGGAGAATTTTGATGGTGATGGGCTTTATATAAACGATTTAATGACTGTTTGGATGAAATTTACCCCAGTATCCCCAATAAAGCTTAAGAAAGTAGTTAGTAGATCATTTTCCATTGTTAGCCCTTTTCCTATTGCTCATATGTAGGATGGATCAGCTATAGCACCATCCACCAAAAACATCTTAATATTCCTACTTTTTAAATTTAACTATCTTCGCTATATTCAAACGAATCAGAAAATAAATTCTTTTCTGCTAAGCCTTGTTGAATAAACAGTTCCTTAGCGGCATTGATCATCGGTGGTGGTCCTGCCATATACACATCGTATGCTGATAAATCATTAAAATCGGTGGCGACAGCTTTATGCACAAAACCTTCTCTACCTTCCCAATTATCACTTTCATTTGTGGCTGATAACACAGGCACGTAATGGATATTTTCGTGTTGGTAGTCCCATTTTTTGGGTAGATGATCGCTGTATAAATCAGTTTGTGCGCGTACGCCCCAGTAGATGTGCATTTCGCGTTTATCACCTTCTTCGATTAGCTTTTCTACCATTGATTTAATCGGTGCGAAGCCTGTTCCTCCTGCTATAAAAATCAGAGGACGCTTGGAGTCATCACGAATAAAGAAGGTACCCAAAGGACCATTAATGCGTACTAAGGCTTTTTCTTTCATTTCATTAAAGACGTGCTGGGTAAAATAACCGCCCTCTATTAAACGCAGGTGTAACTCTACATATTCATCATTACTGGGGGAGTTGGCAATGGAAAAAGCGCGTCGTTTACCATCACGTAAGAGAAATTCAATGTATTGCCCCGCTCGAAATTGCAGACGTTCTGTGGCGGGTAGTTTTAGCGTCATTTCCATTACATCGTGGGATAATTTACGCAGTGATGTAACCCGTGCAGGTAGTGTTTTTGCTTGAATGTCCGTAACTCCTACAATTTCTTTTACTTCTATTACCAGTGATGATGTTGCAACGGCGGAGCAAAAAAGTGCTTTTCCTTGCTCATGTTCATTCTCCATCAAACTTAAAGGCAAGCCTTTTGGGTATTCCACACTTCCTGATAAGACGTTACCCAAGCAAGTAGCACAGGTTCCACTGCGGCAGCCATAGGGAAAGGAGATGCCTTGGCGCAATGCGGCATCAAGAATAAATTCGTCTTTTTTGACGGTAAATTGGTGACCACTAGGTTGTACGGTAACGTCAAATGACATGAGTTTTTCCTGCTTAATTTTAGATGTTCTGGGCACTATAAATATCTGACATGAATTTGTCATTAATTAAGAGTAGAATGTGCCGCTCAATAAAAAAACTAATAGGATATATTGTGAACAAGATCCACGTTCCTCGACGTAAAACGATGTTACTTATTCTTGATGGCTTTGGGGTTAATCCCAGTAAAAAATTTAATGCTGTCCATGAGGCGAACACCCCGAATTTAGATGAATACTTCAGCAAGTATCCACACACGACACTGCAAGCTTCAGGCAAGTCGGTTGGTTTGCCTGAAGGGCAGATGGGAAATTCTGAAGTGGGGCATTTTACGATTGGTTGTGGCAGTGTTATTCGCCAAGACCTTGTACGTATTGATGATGCAATTGCAGATGGTAGCTTTGCGGAAAATATTGTATTACGCAATACTATGCTACAGGCTAAAGCCAATAATCGTCCTGTTCACTTAGTTGGTTTAGTGTCTGATGGTGGTGTTCACAGTCATGTTAATCATCTTTGTGCATTAATTGGCATGTGTAAAGAGATGGGCGTAACGCCTGCAATGCATGTGATTACCGATGGGCGTGATACTGCACCAAAATCTGCTATTCGTTTTGTGCAGCAACTGTCTGATTCTTTAGAGCAGTTTGGTGGAAAGATTTCGACCTTGATTGGACGCTTTTATGCGATGGATCGAGATTCACGTTGGGATCGTACCAAATTAGCATGGGATATGATGGTTCACCGCGAAGGTAAACCGATGACGAATGCAGTCGAGGCGATCAAAGAAGCTTATGCAGATGGTCAAACCGATGAGTTCATTCTTCCACATGTCATGGAAGGCGCTGAAACCATCATGCCAAATGACTCTCTGATCTTCTTTAACTTCCGTAATGATCGTCCTCGTCAGTTAGCAGAAGCGCTGGGCATGGGGAGTCAGTTTACAGGTTTTGATCGAGCTGGTTATGACCGTATCGTGGTTGCTTGCTTAACAGAATACGATAAGAAATTACTTGCCCCTGTAGCCTTCACTCCCGAACGACCTGGTACCAATTTATCGCACGCAATTAGCTTATCAGGCTTCAAACAACTGCATTGTGCTGAAACCGAAAAATACGCACACGTTACCTTCTTCTTTAATGGTGGACGCGAAACTCCTTATGCAGGTGAAGACCGTATTATGGTGGATTCTCCTAGAGTTGATACCTACGACGAATGCCCTGAAATGAGTGCCAAAGAAGTGGCTGATAATGTTATCGAAGCGGTCAATAAAAAGGAGCATTCCTTTATTGTTGTCAACTTTGCGAATGGCGATATGGTTGGGCACACTGCTATCCCAGAAGCTATTATTAAAGCGGTAGAAGTCCTCGATACAGAAGTAGGTCGGGTACTTGATGAAGCCGTTAAAAATGATTATTCAGTGATTGTGACAGCGGATCATGGCAACTGTGATGAATATGTTGACCCCTTTACCAGAGAACCAAGCACACAACATACAGTTTACCCTGTGCCTTGTTTGATTATTGATAAAGATTTTTGGCAACTGCGTACCAGCGCGGGTTTAAGTAACCTTGCACCAACGGTTTTAGAGTTAATGGGCTTACCAAAACCTAAAGCTATGGAGTGTGACTCTATCTTATTGAGTAAAATGGATCCTGCTAATAGACCTGCGGGTTCGGGTTACTAGTATTAGAGCGGAGCCTGAGGAGTATCTGATCTAGTCCAATTGTTTTATGTAGGCTCCTAGAGTTAGCCCAGTTTTTCACGAAAATTAGAACAAGAGAGTGTTTTTGTTCCTTTCGTGAAAAATTAGAGTCATTTTATCTCAGCCTAATTCTAACCGACTTCATCATAGGTTCTTTAATATAATCTAAGGGATCCTACGCTAAATAGAACCAGTTATACAGAAAAGTAGCTGCTTCATTGAACTTCATGGCATCATTCTCTCTCCCATTACTTTAATAATAAAAAGTTGAGTAGAGCAATGCAAAAAGCCATCATACTATTTTTATCACTCTTCCTTGTGTTGGCTTGTAGTGCTAATAAGCCGCCTAAGCAAGTACAAAACTCTCGTACTATCAACCCTTCAATAATGTCATCTTTTAATGTACAGGGGACTTTAGCAAGTCATAACTCTGTTCGTACTCAGTTAGGCTTGGTTCCTCTTCGGTGGTCAAACAAGCTGGCACGGTATGCTCAACAATGGGCTAATCATCAAGCAAATACGCAGAATTGTGCAATGCAACATCGCCCGCAGCAAGCAGGTCCTTTTAAGCAGGTTCATGGTGAAAATTTATTTTGGGCAAGTCCTAAGCGCTGGTCGGACGGTAAAGTTGAGTTACAGGAACTCAGTATAGAGAGGGTAGTGAAAGCGTGGACGGATGAAGTTGTTGATTATGATTACAATAGCAATAGTTGTCGTCAAGGCGAGCAGTGTGGTCACTACACACAGATAGTTTGGCGTGAAACGCGTGCAGTTGGATGTGCTATAGCGGTATGTTCAGATCAGTCGCAGCTATGGGTTTGTAATTACGATCCTCCAGGAAACTATATTGGTGAGCAGCCTTATTAAAACTTACCTGAAAATTGTTTAGCTGTTTCTGAAATATTATCAGTTGCAAATAGGCTGCTGATAACGGCTATCATATCTGCACCGTTATCAATTAAACTATTGGCATTGTCTAAGGTGATGCCTCCGATACAACAGATAGGTAGTGATATTTGTTGTTTTGCTTGATGTAATAATTTTATGTCTGCCCTTGGTGCATGGGGTTTTGTCGGTGATGCAAAAAAGCTGCCAAAGGCAACATAATTAGCCCCTTGTTTTTCTGCTTGTAGCGCAATATTTATATCTTGGTAGCTGGTTATACCAATAATTGCGTTTTCACCTAACAACTCCCTTGCCTCAATAATTGATCCATCATTTCTGCCTAAATGCACGCCATCTGCTATAACTTGCTTAGCAAGGTGAATATCGTCATTGATAATAAAGTACGCATCATGCTCTTTGCAGAGAGAGGCAAGTTCTACTGCTTCTTTGAGTTGTTGGTGGCTATTGGCCTTTTTATTGCGGTATTGCAATATTTTTACTCCGCCTTGTAAAGCCAGAGTTACATTCGCGATTAAATTTTTAGAATCACTTTCTGTAATTGCATAAAGTCCTTTCATAAATCCCTTAAGATTCTGTTAAGATTGGGTGAGGAACGAGGATCAAATAATATACAAAACTTGCCTTCTTATTTCAGCTTGAATGCTATCAGTTGTTGCGTAGAGTGACTATGCGCCTTTTGATATTATCCAAGCTGAAATTGCTATGCCCCTTGGGTACAAAAACTCTGCGTCAAGTTTCTCATCTTATTAAATCCTCGTCCCTAAATCTTATCTGTTTTTCTCTATTAGAGAACCTATATTACATTTCCCAAGCTCTTAAGGAAACTATTCTACTTAGTTCAACCTAGGTCGTCTCTTTAACTAAGTGGGAAATATAATATTAAAAATTATACATAGATAAGCCAATTAATTATTAAATCTGGATGGATTATGTCAAGACAAAGCTCTTTCGATTACGACGAACTTATAAAATGTGGAAACGGTGAACTCTTCGGTGAAGGTAATGCACGTTTACCAACGCCTAATATGCTAATGATGGATCGTATCGTAGAAATCCACGAAGACGGTGGTGAGTTTGGCAAAGGTTATATGATCGCAGAGTTGGATATTAACCCCGATCTTTGGTTTTTTGATTGTCATTTCCCAACTGATCCCGTTATGCCAGGTTGCTTAGGCTTAGATGCTATGTGGCAGTTAGTTGGCTTCTTTCTCGGTTGGCTAGATAACCCAGGGCGTGGGCGCGCACTAGGCTGTGGTGAAGTGAAGTTTACAGGTCAGATATTGCCTACGGCAAAAAAAGTAACGTACCGTATTGATCTTACACGTGTTATTTGTCGTCGCTTAGTAATGGGTGTGGGCAATGGAACCGTATCAGTTGATGGCAAAGTGATCTACACTGCCACAGACTTAAAGGTTGGATTATTTACCTCTACTGAGAATTTTTAAGAAAAATATGAGCGGTTTTCTCAGAGAAAATGCTATTGAAAATCAGTGTAAAAACCGTTCATTAGCACAATAAAGACCAGTAATAGCTGAATCACTACTTAAACCCAAAACTTGTTTGTTATAAGTGTAACTTCAAACAAGGGTTCAGTTATGGTTAAGCTTACATTTAGACAATTTAGAATATTTTTTTTATTATCAATCTTAATCTATGTCGTTATCGACCAAGCGATTGCCAAGCATCATGCTAGATCATGGTCGAGCACACTGACTGTTGTCATTTATCCTATTAATGGCGATGCTAGCGAAGAAAGTCAGCAGACAATCAACGCACTAAGTGAAGCAAGATTCTCCCCCATAAAGCAGTTTATCAAACAGCAGTCAGAGCTATATGGCATCTCTATCCATCAACCTATTGAAATTAAGTTAGCCCCTCAAGTTAATAAACCACCTGCCTTGCCAGAATTTGACTCAGGAATAGTCGGAGCAATGTGGTGGAGTCTACAAATGCGTTGGTGGGCATGGTACGAAAATAGTTATTCTGGATCTAAGGATATTCGTTTGTTTGTTGAGTACCATGCAGATGAAAGTACTGACTCGCAAATATCGGTTGGTTTAGAAAAGGGCATGATAGCTTTTATAAAAAACTATGCTGATGATCGGCTTATCGAGCGCAATAATTTTATCATCGCGCATGAAATGCTCCATACATTAGGTGCTAGTGACAAGTATGACCCTATAACGCTGATGCCGCTTTACCCTCAGGGCTACGCCGCCCCTGAACTTGGTAAAAACAAAAAACAGGAACAGTGTGAAATTATGGGCGGGCGTATACCTTATTCTAGTGAGTTAGCGGTTACTCCCAATTCATTAAATGCTTGCTTAATAGGCAATATGACCGCTAAGGAAATAGGTTGGATTAAGTAATAATGTTAACCCCTATCTCACACGTTTCGTCATCTTAGTGTTCTTTTTTAAGCTCTAATTAAGCCGATATCTATAATAATGTGTAATTAATTTACCCACGCGATCTTTATGGATAATAAAACAATGACTAGTAAATCATCAGAATTTGATCTGGTTTTTGAACGAGTATGCAAAAGGATTAAGGCAGTCCTTAAAAGCAGTAATATTGACTTGATGACAAAGTGTGAAATTTATCATATTGCACGTTCGGTAAAAGACACCCGTGATCGCCAAGTAAAACTAAGTGAGTCTTTGCTCGTAAACCAACAGTTTACCGAAGCTTTATATCGTGCGGAAAAATCGGTTAATATCATTATTAATAATAACAAAGCTGACATCCATTAAACTAGCTTAAGATAGCTCTGCTGTCTTTAAGGCTGTTTTTATTTGCTCTACATTAAGCTGTTTGCCAATCAATACTATTTCTGTGCAGGGAGTTTCATCTGCTCTCCAAGGTCTATCAAAGTAATGCTCTACTCTTGCACCGACGGCCTGTACTACTTGGCGCATGGGTTTATTTTCAAGCGCGACAAAACCTTTAGCACGATAGATATTTTGTGATTTGATCACGCTATCAAGTTGTTGAAGAAGATTGTCGTTATCAACAATGCCTAATTTCACCACGATTGAATCAAAGTCATCGTGCGCATGGTGATGATGTTTATCGTGTTCGTGATGATGGTCATGGTGTGAATGGAGAGACTCTATACGATCTTCGCTAGCAGCTTCTAAGCCTAGAATAAGGTCAGGGTTTATTTCACCATTTTCTATACTGAGTATTTTCACCGAATCATTTAGCTGGGCACGAAGTTTCTCTTCGATTACTTGACGCTTATCATCATCAACTAAATCATTTTTGCTGATAATAATCAGGTCAGCTGCACCAAGTTGATCTTCAAATAATTCTTGAATGCTAGGGTCATGGTTAAGACTATTATCGGCTTGGCGTTGCGTTTCTATTTGCTCATGACTGTGAGCAAAGCGCCCATCACTTAGTGCTGGGCCATCCACAACAGTAATCACCGAATCAACGGTAAAATGATTTTGTACATCAGGCCAATTGAAGGCCTGAACCAATGGCTTGGGTAGCGCTAGTCCCGATGTTTCTATCAATACATGATCAATTTCATCACGTCGTTCCACCAGCTTCTTCATCACAGGGAGGAACTCTTCTTCTACCGTACAGCAAATACAGCCATTGGGAAGCTCGTAGATTCCATCTTCTAATAGCGTAACTTCATTATTGTTTTCTTCGCAACCTTCGATGGCGCAACTGCGGAGTAAATCGGAATCAATATCCATTTCACCAAATTCATTGACGATAATCGCAATGCGTTTACCCTTTGATTGCTTGATGATATTGGAAAGTAGTGTCGTTTTTCCGCTGCCCAGAAAGCCTGTTACAACAGTGGCTGGTATTTTACTAAGATTCATATTTGGGATCTATTGGGGTGTGTTATTGGATGTTTGCTGGAGCCATTGATCATGTCAAGGCGGTGTCTTCTTAATAAAAAGGTTTTAGCTGACCTTTTTGTTTAATCAGCGCAGAACCATCGGCTTCTAGCTTTCCTAGCACCGTGCGTAGGATGTTCATGGTTCCTTTCGCAGATGCATTTGCGGGTTTGATTTTAATGTCAGTTACATATTGCCATTTATCATCAATTTTTGCTGTGCCACTTAACATTAGTGGAGCGTCCTTTGAGCTGATTTTAGCACTGAGCCCATTATCATCAGGGCTTATGGAGACTGCATAATCTCCCGCTGGTTGTATACGCATAGGCGCAAGTAGCATGCCTTGCTTCCACTGATAGCTCGCTTCCAGCTCTGGTAACTCACCTTTGACTAATTTTAAATGCGTGATATTACCTTTGATATCGCCGCTTAGCTTTGCCATTTTTTGTAGCTTGGAGATAAAACTCCCTGTTGCTTCAAACTGTGCATTATCAAGCGTTATAGTTTGAGCTAAGTTGATACCGACCAAACCATTGGCACTTATCTCTGAATCTTGTACAGTTACATTGGTTTTAAGAGAAAGGTTCAGCAGACTTTGTAATAGATCAACAGACCAAGCTACATTGTTGACAGAGATATTTTTTGTAATTAGCTCGTCAGCCTCGCCTTTCCATATCGTTCCTGAAAGCCCTTGCAATTGCATATTTTCATGCGGTACATATTGATAAACAAAGTTTGCGGGTGTTTTCCAAATAGCTGTTGCCGCAAAACTTACAGTACCCAATAGTATCAGCTTGCCTAGTTTCATGTTTTCTCCAAGGTCAAACGGATATTAATCATGCCAAGTGTTTTGCTTTTAGTGATCGTCATATCAGTACTGTTTAAACCATACTTACTTTCTAGCTCAGCAATAAAACGCATCACCTTATCAGCCTCAGCATTTTTTAAGGATAAGCTAATTTTCTTTGCGCCTTGGGATTGCATTCGTTGCAAGGTTGGTTTTAAGCGCCATGTTTGCAAAGCTTGCTCGATAAGTTGCTGTGGGTTACCCGTTACCTTCTTTGTGCTTGAACCATTAGCTTGTTGCTGGAGCTGTTTTACTAAAGTGCTTTGGCGTTGCATGATGCGTAGCTCTATTTGCTTCTCTTCGGTGAGTTTGCTGAGTTTTTCATGCTTGCTAAGAATAGGGTTCAGTACGATCAGCCAAAATAGCATCATTGTTACCGAGATCGCGGCAATGGAAACTAAGGTTTTCTCACGCGATGAGAGCATTAAGAACCAGCTTTTTATTTGGTTGCTCATACAATCCCCTTAACGACTAAGGTCGATTCTACTTTGTCGGCAGTGGTGGTTGATGATTTAATCTCTACACGCAAGGCTCCTTCTTTTGTCAGAGTATTTTTAAAACTCTCCAAACTAGAAAGATTAGGCGCGCTAATCACAAGTAATAACTCATTATTTTGCTGGCGTATTTCTCGTAAAGATATTTTAGGAAATTTTTTTAAGAAAGGAGCAATCGCTGCAATAGTTTGCAAGGGCGAGCCGCTGCTGGTGCCGTTAGCTTTTTGTAGTGCCGCCAGTCTTTGCTTCATCTGTACAGGCGCATTTTGTATGCGACTGCGTGGGAAAGCTTTTTTATAAACAGATTCTATTTCTGTATCTAAGCTAGTAAGTTTACTGTCAAGCTGATGATTCTGCCATGCCAGCATTCCAAGCCAAATAATACCTAAGGAAGCGGCTAAAGCAGCTACAGGACGCCATGGCTTCCAGTTAAGATTAAGCAAGGCACTTTCGCCACGACTAAAGCCAGTTAATAAATTCAGTTCTAAAATATCGACAATATTATCGTGATTTACTTCATTTTCATTGCTTATCACGTGGCGTTCAATCTCACTGAGTTCGGCTGGGTAGTGCGACTCATCGCCTGAGTAATAAATTATTTCTGGCCGACTTTGTTCTAATTCCTCAGCGAGAAAAATAGGCAGTAAGTTAGTATCACAGCTAAAACCAGACCATTTATCTTTGCGTAGATGAGACCTATTTTGATCGCTGATTAAAGTCCAACTATCCGTATTAGAAGCAATGGTAAACAGGCTAGGTAAAATATAATGAGGGTGGATATTATGTTCGCGTAAAACACTTAGCCAATCTTCCATTTTTTGATGATTGATAATGGCAACGTGGGTAGGAGCATCATTGTTCTCACGATGAATGGCAAAGTGAAGTGATTCTATATCGTCTGCTAGTCGCTCTTCTAAGGCATAGGGCACTGCCTGTAATAATTGTTTTTTATTTTTACTGGGAATATTGATGCTGGTTAGCAAAACATCATCATTGGGAATGAAAACAACGACTTTTTTGCCTGCGGATAATGCATGAGCATCATTCCAGTCGCTGGTTTTAAAGCTGGCTGTTTTTTGTTTGCTCGTCACCACAGCAACCTCAAGCATTGCTTGCGCTGGTGTTTCTGCTGTATGAAGTTTTATCAGGAGTAATTGCATTTATTAGTATATGTTTAAGTTTGAGGTAATTATTTTAGAAAGGATTGCCGTAATCACGCATTATGACACGGACTTTGCCCTTTTTTCGTTCTAAAATACTGTTGATAAAAATCCGCGTATTATTAATGTTTACTTGACCTTTGAGTAGAAAGTAATTGGTGGTATTGCCTAGTGTTATTGAGTAATCTTTTTTACGTTTTCCCAACTCTGTTTTAGGGTCAAATAAATCTTTTACTTCTGTTGAATCCCAAAAATCAGTCATGCTTTCAAAGGGAGCTTCATCCCTAAGCTTGATAATGCTATTTACAGCATTGGTATCGAAACCAACGGCTTCTAAAACTTCTTTTGGTGCGGTATTAACATTGATCGTTTTACTAGGTGATGTAGATATGAATGGTAGCAGTTTTCCATATAGCTCTTTGGTCATACCTTTTAAAAGCAATACTTCACTTGGGTTCGTGATAAGTGCATTAGCCGTCATATAAGGTTTTTCAAGTGATTGATAGTAATTACTTTCTGCACCACCTTCCTTTTCCTCATCGTCTTTATCAATCCAGTCTTGTATCGTATCGGTGAAATTTTGAGGAGGGCCTAAAGTTTGCTCAGTGTCTATTTTTTGTATTAATGTAACAATACGGTTATAAATTAAATCATCCGTTTTATAAACTTGTTTGCCACCACCAGCTGATGTTCCACGGACAGCAGTGGTCTTTTTTGGTTTATAATCCAAAGCTAAAGCATTTAAATTAATACGACCCTGCAAGTCAAATAATTGCCCTGTTAAACTGCCTCCAGGAATAGGAATTGGGGGAAGCAAGGTTGCCCAATCCTCTTGCAACGAATCAACATTAGGGTTGTCGTTGTAATCCTGCTCTAAAATTTTCTTCGACCAGTCTTCCATACCCACAGCGTACTCATAGGCTTGCTCAAGGCTAAGAATATTTCCCGATAAACGTATTTGTAACTGTTGCCGATACATAGCTAGTGATGCCAAAGAAACTGCGATAGTGGTAATAACCAAAGCAATTATTAAGGCAACACCTTGCTGATGATTGGGCTGACGTATCATTGGCTAGTCTCTGGAGCAATAGCCGCTAAGCGATCGGAAAGCCGTAAATTTGTTCCTTTTTTATGATTTAATTTGTAATCATAAATAGTGGTATAAGCCATTACCGCACGTACATATTTACGTGTTTCTTTAAAGGGAATACTCTCAATCCAGCGGCTAGCTTCTAGTGGCTGCTCTGGTAACCACTTTGGAATGCGGTGAGGTCCTGCGTTATAAGCGGCACTAGCCTTGGCATAGTTGCCATTAAATTTATCCAATAGCTCTTTGAGATAAGCGCTACCAAGTTGGATATTTGTATTCGGCACTAAAATATCCTGTTTGCTTAATCTAGGTAGATCAAGCTTCCTAGCCACGGCTTTAGCAGTGGGTGGAATAAGTTGCATCAAACCTAGAGCTTTAGCGCTTGATTCAATATTAGCATCAAAGGCACTCTCACGGCGCGCAACACCATAGACCCAAGCCGAAGGAATGTTTTTGGCACTTGCATGTTGCTCGATTAAATTTTGATATTGAAGAGGAAAACGTAAACCTGTTTGATTCCAATCTTTGGTTTTGGCAACACTAACAATAGCCACAAAGGGTAGGTTTTTTTCTAAAGCAAGTTTGGCTGCGGCGAGCTTTTCCTCTTTGTTTAAAGCTTTAAGTGCATAAAACCATTCGCGTTTAGCTTTATTGCGAAAACCTATATCAAACAGTTCCAAAGCACGTTGGATACCAATGTTTTCAGCAATTAATAGACTGACCTGCTCACTTCTATCAGGTTCTGTAACTGCCAAACTATTATAGTCTTGTTGTAAACGGTCGGACGCTAAAAAACCATAAAAGGATGCATCTTGAGCAAGCTCTTCATATAAGACTAGTGCCTCATCGACTCTATTCTCAACAGATAATGCCCGTGCTCTCCAATACCTCCAAACATCCTTTTGTTGGTAAGACTTGCTCATGGAGTCAACCGCAATAAGCACTTTTTTCCAATCACTTTGGCGTAACGCCATCCTCACCATCCACGTATTACTCTCATCATCACGATATTGATCAGGGATCGCGGCAAAATGTTGTAATGCGTAGGGACTATGGTTAAGCGCATCTTGCATCGCAATATAGCTAGCAACTTCAGACTTTTCCTGGGTGCTAAATTGAATTTTCTTGCTGATTTTATGTAAGAGTTTCTGGGCTTTTTCAGTATCATTGCGTGATAAACGTTTAATACCATAAAGTAAGATACGATGATCGTAGTCATGTTTGCCTGACAACAGTTTTAAGGTGCTGCTTTTTTGTAAGTATTTTTTCGCTTTGTACTTCAAAAGAACCCACATCGCGACACGTCTTTGATCCTTTGAGCTTAGCTTTTTTGATAATTTTTTTGCTAGTTTAAGGTTGCCCTTGTCGATTAGCAAAGTAATACGCTGCCAATATTTGTCCTTATCTAACAGCCCTTTTTTTGCCATTAAATCAAATAAACCTGTACAACTAGAGGGGCGTTTAGAGCCAGATAGCCATAGTTTTACTGCCTCTGCTTCATTAGCCGCTAAATCTTCCGCTAACTCCAACTTTGCTTGCAGGTAGTAACAATGCGCACCCAAACCGCCGCGACCTTTAGCATAAGCTCGCTGCGCCTTATCCCACTTTTTTTCTGCAATAAAGGTTTCCATCCAGCGTGACCATAACTTATCGGCTAAGGGTGAACTTTCGTAGACTCTAATAAATTGCCCCAAATCATCAGAGCTAGCTTTTTTATTTTTTCGAATGTGTTCATAAGCAAGATAAGGATAGAGAACGTATGGCTTCATTCCCTCAATATCAATCATTTTACCTTTTTGTAGGTCTTTCAAAAGGAGCGTAAACTGTTTCTGCTGTGTATTTAGCGTCCTCAAATCATCCGCAAAAGACACAGAATGCAGCAGTAAGAACAATGAGAGTGAAAAAAGTAAGTGCTTCATATTGTTATTATCAGAAAAATCTATTATTGAAACAGAGAAAATCGTTTGAAGAGTATACACACTGCTGATTAGCTTTATAAGATTGATGGCTACGTATTACTTTTTATTAATGTCGAACTACCATTGTGCATGAAATAACCTATCCTCAGACAGGTTGTGCAATGAGTTAAGATTGGATGAGCACGGTTCTATTTAAACTCAAGCCTCTATTCTATGCTTATTGATGCTGTAAATTCAGAGGTTCCATAATAAATCCACCCTTTTTGCTCGTTGGAGAAAACAACAGAAAATAGGTAATGCCATGTTATTTGTTAGTTTTGACAACGATCTCGAAATGACATTTTGGAAGATAAAGCCTTGGTAATTCGAGAACAGTTAAGGAGCGATGATTCAATAATCTACGTGCTAAACTTCACACCAATAAGCAGGGATATTGAAAAGAAGAGGTTTAGAATCGTGACCATTACAAGTAGTCTCCTAAGAAGTAATAAACTGCCCAATCTGGATTAATTCTATGGGATGTTTTTGTGTCTCCTGTTTATCCCTTTCAGTATTGTACCCCCATGAAACTAATTGTAATTTTATATTTTTCAATGATTTATTTTCATTAATGTTAAGTAGTGTCGGCAAACGGTCTTCAATAAAAATAAGGGATTGATAAGGGTGTTGTTTGATCAGTTGGAGCAAAGTATGAGCCTTGCTCATTTGGCTTTCCATGCCATAGATACGTTCAGCCTTAATGCTAATGTCGTTGGCATTAAGAATTTGTTGAACAAAGCGTTCTTGCTTGGTTGTAATAATATACCAGATATTATTTTCTAATCGTTGTAGGGCATCGCTGATTCCTGCAAATAGTGGGTTCATATCGAGCCATTCTTGTAAATTATCTTCAATCCAACGGTCTCTGGTTTCTCCAAATAGTTTTTTTAAAGTTGCTACCTTTAGATTATTGCTGTCAATAAGGTCTTGCAGTGTTTCTGCATAGTGATCACATAAGAAGTCGACAGTATACCCTTGCTGTAATAAGCACATAATGAGGATGGCCTCATAACCTGTTTCCAAGAAAGGGCGTACTTGGCGAAAATCATCAAGCAATTGGGAAGAGGGCGATGAACGTGGTATATCTTGCCATAGCGTTTGTGCGGCTTTCCAACCTGTTGCTCCTGTTTCGATTGCGCTATCACAAATCACACCATCAAAATCTAATACGTAAATTAGTTCACCCTTCACTATCTGCTTCCTTGTTTTTAGTCCTAAAATTAATTTGAATATTAGCACCTAGGAGGCTGGCCGAGAATGAAATATGCCACGGGCTATTAATACCATGCTCATCAAGTGATCGTTATAATTTATATAAAGTATAGCTGTTGATAGCTTGGTCATTTTACAAATAATAAATCCACTCCTATACTTAAAAACATCCAGTTTGATGGAAAAATATAAAAATAATCGGTCGATATACGATCGACTCTATAAATTATGAGGTTAAAAAATGTCATCAGAAAATCCCTATGCACCACCCGAGTCTCATGTAGCAGACGTAAATCAAATGGAAGTGGCAGACTTAGTGCTTGCAGCTTCACCTAAAAGCAATTCAGCAGGTGCTGCTTGGGCTTGGGTGAAATCTGGCTTTTCATTTTTTAAAGCATCGCCCTTATTTTGGATTTTAAATATTATTATCATGTTTGTGTTGATGATTGCTTTAAGTTTGATTCCAATATTGGGCACTATTGCAACTTCAATTCTTAACCCTGTCTTTATGGGCGGCTTGATGATTGGTACTTATGCCATTCATCAAGGACAGAAAATGACAGTGGGACATTTATTTGCAGGCTTTAAAAGTCATGCAGGTAGTCTAATCGCAGTTGGTGCTCTTTATTTATTAGGCATTATTATTCTGCTGCTTATCACGGGAATTATTGCTTACTTAACAGGTGGTTTTGATGGTTTCTCTACGCTGATGGCGGCACAGACAGGACAAGCACCTGACCCTGCGCAAATATTAGCAGCTTATGGAAGTTTAAAAATTGCAGGTTTCTTCTATATATTGATGCTAATTCCTTTGGCATTTACCATGATATTTGCACCAGCATTAGTTGTTTTTCATGATATGAAGCCACTAGCAGCGATGAAGTTAAGCTTTATGGGCTGTGTGAAGAATATTCTTCCTCTACTAGTTTGGTTTATTCTGTTTATCATCTTCTTTATCCTTGGTGCGATTCCACTAGGTTTGGGTTTATTAGTGGTCATACCGATGTTGATTGCTAGTAC
>DQSN01000190.1 GCA_015663245.1 Leucothrix mucor | reverse complement strand
CTTCTTGTTTTTTTATGAGGTTAAGTTGTTTTATGGAGGTATCTTCTAGGGGTTCTTTTTTTGGAAAACCTGCTTCCTGAGTGATGTTTGCAGCAAGTTGAAGTGTTTTTTGATTACTTTCAACAAGTGGTAATGAAATATTTTCTTTAGCTTGAGCTTGCCACAAAAAATAACTAGCAGAGATACCCAAGAGAAGTAAGAATGATGATAAATAATAAGTGGCTAAGCTTTTCTTCGCTTTAACTTTCGAGGTTATCGCGGGAGGGGATTTTTCTGTTATAGCTACTTGGCATGGTTTCTGATTATTATTTCTTTTTAAAATAATCAAGGAGGGATCATACTTAGCGTCTTGCAGATAATCTGCATTACTCACAAATGATCGATATATTTTTAGTATATTAGATTTTAACCGAGCACCTGTTTTTGTAGTTGTGTACTTGCTAGGCAATAGGACAAGCATTTCTAACCGATACTTTTCTATGTCAACAAACTGATATGGCGCAGTATTATTTGTAGAGTGAAGTAATATATCTACTAATGATTCTTTGTCGGCTTTTTTAATGTCACAATTATAGCGATCATTTAATAGAGCAAGCTGAGAATAAGCAGATTGAAGATAGGTAAGTTGATTGTCTTTTAAATAGACTAGACCTACTGATACATCATAGTGTTGGAGTATTTTATAGCCAAGTGCCTCGTTTTCAAGCAACTGATCAATGGATAATAAAGGCTCATTAGCAAAAGGTTTTTGACTGGCATGTAAAAAAACCTTGGTTTTCCATGATTCACTAAATATCTTAAAGAAATGGCTCGTAAAACTAAGTTCTTTATCTTCTAGCTCTGTAAGCGCATAACGAGAAGCTGCTATAGCCAACGTTGCGCCAATACTGCTTCTGGTGGTATTAGGTTGTATCAGCTCTTCCGCAATAAGAGAAAAATGGGATGTTTCAGGTTTCACATTAAGGTTATATGTAAAAAACTGAAAGTCAGAAAGGCTAGAACTGCTACCTAAAAAAGTCCAATACTGAGTTGAAGAGGGCATATGAAATGGATTACCTAGATATTTATTTTAAGATTAGGCAAATTTTTGCCTGTATCGTAGGTTAATTATAGCAAAACATATTCTTCTCTTTTGATCGAATATTTACCCCTTAACAAACTTCAGAAAAACTGGCTTTTACTTGAGCAATAATCCTTAGTGGAGTTTTGTCAAAATTAAAAAATTAAGGGCGAGCGGAAACCTTTAGTACTTGATAATAGTGCTAGGAGGCTGCTTCACTGAGGGGCGAAGGAGATGAATCCGAATCAATACACTGAACTTCAACACACTTTAAGTATTGTTAACTTAAATGTATTACGCAGGTTAATACATTTATTTACTACGGTAAGTGATTCTTCCTTTTGTCAAATCATAAGGTGTTAATTGCACCGTAACTTTATCACCCGTTAATATGCGAATATAATTTTTACGCATACGTCCTGATATATGGGCATTCACTACATGTCCATTTTCTAACTCAACACGAAAAGTTGTATTTGGTAATGTTTCAATTACCGTTCCTTCCATTTCAATATGTTCTTCTTTAGCCATACTTAATTCTTAATCTCTTTAAATTTTCTATATCTTGGTTTGTAAGCAATTACAATTAATTGAATAATAACTGCATAGTCAAGACTCTCAGCAGCGACGCATTATCCACCACTCATCCTGTATGACAAGTGATTTTTGATACATTTGCCAGATTAGTGACAAATTGTGCTTTATTTCCACATATTTGCTAACGTAATATTAAATATGGTCAGAAAAGACAATATCAATTAGTATCAAAATAAATAGATATGAAAATTTTTAAGAATAATACGTTTAAATTTATCTCAATTATGCGTAAGAAAATTCTGATTAAGTCGATTAGAGTTAAGCTGGGGCAGAGTTGTTCTGCTTTTTCAAGAAATGAGCAATAATAGTCACTTTAATTGTTGCGATTATCATGGGAGTCAGAGTAATTCTAATCCGTATAAAATAATTGGACTTCATCAGAGGCTCCTTAAAGAAGAGTGATTTAACAAAAATCAGTTCGTACGAAAACATCCAAAATACAAAAATAGAATATGAGGAATTAAAATGGCATTTGCCGCAGTATTCCCTGGTCAGGGATCTCAATCAACAGGTATGTTGGCAGACTTATCAAGTGCATTTCCAGTAGTTAAAGAAACATTTCAACAAGCATCGGATTTGCTAAATAAAGATTTGTGGCAGCTAACATTGTCCAATGATGGCTCCCTAAATCAAACTGAAAACACCCAGCCTGTCATGTTAGCGGCAGGAGTTGCAGTGTGGCGCGTATGGCAATCTGAAGGTGGTAGCTTACCCGTTGGAATGGCAGGACACAGCTTGGGAGAATATAGTGCGTTAGTAGCATCTGGTGTTCTATCTTTCGATGATGCTGTGACGTTGGTAGCTAGCAGAGCTAGCTTTATGCAACAAGCCGTAGCAGATGGCGAAGGGGCGATGGCTGCAATTATTGGCTTGAATGATAAACAGGTAATAGATGTTTGCGCTCAAGCAGCGGAAGATGGTGTTGCCGAGGCGGTTAACTTTAACTCTCCAGGACAAGTTGTTATTGCAGGTGATACCAAGGCTATTGATAGAGCAATTGAGCAATTAAAGACTGCGGGTGCTAAACGAGCAATAAAATTAGCAGTGAGCGTGCCATCCCATTGTTCCTTGATGAAAGGAGCGGCAGCACAATTAGCCGAAAAGTTACTAGATATGACTTTAGCAGACTCGTCAACTCCCGTTTTGCATAACGTAAATGCGCAAAACTTAAAGCACGCAGATGATATTAAGCTCGCCTTATCAGAGCAGTTGTTTAAGCCCGTACGCTGGGTTGATACAATTAATAGTCTAAAAAATGATTTATCAGCAGATACTATTATAGAATTTGGTCCTGGAAAAATACTGTTTGGATTAAACCGTCGTATTGATCGTAAATTAGGGAATATCTGTATTCACGATAGTGCCTCATTGGAAAAAGCACTTGTCTCTGTTGGTACTTGATGATTACCTCCCTTGTTGGTCGCTTTTTCATTCATTCTCTGCGCTAAAAACAACTGCATAGCCCTGCTATGCGCTTATATTTTGCCTGAGAGAAGAAAAAATCAACTAGTAAAGTGAAAATATAATCAAATATCAGCAGAACCCAAAACTTTGTAACGCTTAGGATAAAATAAAATATGAATTTAGAAGGAAAAGTAACCCTCGTCACAGGTGCAAGCCGTGGACTAGGGCGAGCTATCGCAGAGAAACTAGGTAAAGCAGGTGCTACGGTTATCGGAACTGCAACCAGCGAAGCAGGGGCGCAAGCCATTAGTGACTATTTTTCAGAAGCAGGGATTACTGGTAAGGGCATGATGCTCAATGTGGCAGATGATGATTCTATTGCAACGATAATGAAAACAATCGTAGCTGACTTTGGTGCTATCTCCATTCTCGTAAATAATGCAGGTATTACTCGTGATAATTTACTGATGCGTATGAAAAACGATGAGTGGGATGACATTATCACCACAAATCTCACCTCTGTTTTTAAATTGAGTAAGCTATGTTTACGCGGCATGATGAAAGCACGGTATGGGCGTATTATTTCTATTGCTTCAGTTGTTGGAGCAACAGGCAATGCGGGGCAAGCAAACTACGCCGCGGCTAAAGCAGGTATTGTAGGTTTCTCAAAGTCATTAGCACGCGAAATTGGCTCACGTGGCATTACCGTTAATGTAGTTGCTCCAGGCTTTATTGATACAGATATGACCAAAGCACTCTCGGATGATCAACGTAATGCCATGTTAACAGGAATCCCTCTTGGCAAATTAGGTGTGCCAGAAGACATTGCTAATGCCGTACTATTTTTGGCATCAGACATGGGGAGCTACGTTACAGGCGAAACGCTACATATAAATGGCGGCATGCATATGGCATAAATACTCCTTTATAGCTGATATGCTAGGCTGTATTATGAAAGTAAGTGCATCGACACTGTATTTTTATTACAATGCACCGCAGAAAACTAATAGACTTTTATAAAAGAAGGAAATATAAATCATGAGTGATATCGAAACACGCGTTAAGAATGTTGTTATTGAGCAATTAGGGGTAGAAGAAAGTGAAGTAACTAACACATCATCATTTGTTGATGATCTAGGCGCAGACTCACTAGATACTGTTGAGCTAGTGATGGCTTTAGAAGAAGAGTTTGGAACTGAAATTCCTGATGAAGAAGCTGAAAAAATCACAACGGTTCAGTTAGCGATTGACTATGTTAACAATAATAATGGATAAGTTGTAAGTCTCTAGAACTTATCATAACCGTAGTTTTTTCTTAAAAGCTACGGTTTTATTTTTTCTAGGTTCACTTGGTGGTTTTTTTCAGCCAACCCTAATATTTTATTAAATAAATAGATTTATCAGGAAAGTATTTTAAGATACTTAATACTCTCCTGATGAATCTGAAAAATGGAAATACTATTGTGTCAAATCGTCGCGTTGTTGTTACAGGTTTAGGAATTGTTTCGCCCGTTGGATCAAAAATAGATAAGGCTTGGAAAAATATCGTAGAAGGGAAGAGTGGTATCAATGTTATCAGCCAAGATTTATTTGATACAACTGACTTCTCCGTAAAGATTGCAGGTAACGTAAAAGATTTTGATGTTGATGCTTATGTGAAACGTAAAGATCAGCGACGTATGGATCCTTTCATACATTATGGCATTGGTGCAGGTACAGATGCATTAGCTGACTCTGGTATCGAAGTAACCGAAAAGAATGCAGAGCGCATAGGTACAATCGTTGGTTCTGGTATTGGTGGTTTAGGTACAATCGAGAAAAACTATCAAGCTTATCTTGATGGTGGACCTCGTAAAATTTCACCCTTCTTTGTTCCTGGTAGTATTGTCAATATGGTGGCGGGTAACTTATCCATTATGCACGGTTTGAAAGGACACAATATGTCTCCTGTTTCGGCTTGTGCAACAGCAACACACAGTATTGGCGATGCGATGCGCATGATTCAATATGGTGATGCCGACATCATGCTAGCAGGCGGTGCTGAAATGGGGTCTACTCCCCTTGGAATTGGTGGTTTCGCCGCTGCGCGTGCTTTATCAACAAACAATGACAATCCTGAAGAAGCAAGTCGCCCATGGGATAAAGATCGTGATGGATTTGTACTAGGTGATGGCTCAGGAATTATTATCTTAGAAGAGTATGAATCCGCAAAAGCACGTGGAGCAGAGATATATTGCGAATTAGTTGGCTTTGGCATGAGTAGTGATGCTTTCCATATGACATCACCTTCAAAAGATGGTGAAGGCGCAGCACGCTGTATGGCTCACGCACTTAAAGATGCAGGTCTAAATGCAGAAGATGTTGATTATATCAATGCACACGGCACCTCAACGCCAGCAGGTGATGTAGCAGAGACACAGGCAGTTAAACGTGCGATGGGTAACCATGCAAGCACCGTAGCTGTTAGTTCTACCAAATCAATGACAGGACATTTGTTAGGCGCAGCAGGTGGAATTGAAGCTATTTTTAGTATTCTAGCTATTCGGGACCAGATCATTCCTCCTACAATCAATCTAACGAACCCTGATCCTGCTTGTGACTTAGATTATGTCCCAAATACAGCACGCGAAACAAAGATCAATGTTGCTATGAGTAATTCATTTGGCTTTGGCGGTACAAACGGAACATTAATTTTCAAGAAAATATAAATTAGCTTTGATCAATAATAAATGATGACGACACTGGTTAATGGACAATTTCAAGATTCATTAGCAGTATCTGACCGTGGTTTACAGTATGGTGACGGTATTTGGGAAACCATTCTGATCTCCTCCTCGGGCTATCCAATCTTGTTGGAAGAGCATCTTAAGCGTCTTCAATGGGGCTGCAAGGTCATAGATCTTCAAGGTTTAGATGAAAATTTATTACGCCAAGAAATAGCTCAAGTTATACAAAATACCAGCCATTTAATTTTAAAAATAATTATTACCCGTGGTTCTGGGGGGCGTGGCTATTCTTCTTTGGGGTTATCTTCTCCAACACGACTATTAAGCTTGCACGATATACCTAAGAATATTCAATACCATCGTGATAATGGCATTTGCATACAACACTGCGATACACGCCTATCGCGTAATGCAAAGCTGTCTGGTTTTAAGCACTTAAATCGTTTAGAGCAGGTATTAGTGCGCAACGAGTTAAGCGACAAGCATCAAGAAGGCATTGTTTGCGATACACAAGGTAATGTTATTGAAGGCACAATGAGTAATTTATTCCTTATTGTTGATAACAATACAGTTATCACGCCACTCTTGGATAAGAGTGGCATTAAAGGCATTATGCGTGCTTATATTATCTCCTTGCTAGATAAAAAAAATATTGATCTAATTGAGCGTTCTGTCGCTATTAGTGATGTGAACTCTGCTCAAGCGCTTTTTTTTAGTAATTCTGTAATAGGGCTATGGCCTGTTAGAAAGCTTGAAAGTAAAAGCTTCCCTTTGGAAGAGAAAAGTTTTTCAGCTGATGTAATAAGCTACCTGCAAGACCATATCAATAAATTAGAGACACATTCCAGTCCTACATCTGATTAGAGAACAGCAATAATGAAATTAATTAAATGGTTGTTTTTCCTTGTAATACTTAGCGTATTAGTAACAGGGGTTGTTGGTAATAATTTTTATAAAAAATACAAAGAGCAGCAAGTAAAAAATGATATTGCCAGCTTTGAAATTAAAAAAGGTAGCAATATCCGTCATGTTGCAAAAGCTTTAGAGCAACATGATATTTTTGAGCCTGCTCTTGCTTTCGTGGTGTTGGCAAAATTATTAAAGCAGGATAGAAAAATCAAAGCAGGTGAATTTGCCTTAAAAAAAGGTATGACACCCGAAGAGGTTTTACAGCACTTTACTCAAGGCACATCAATACAGTATCAAACAAAAATAATAGAAGGCTATACATTCAAAGAGATAGTTAAAGTAATTAAAGCTGATTCTAATCTCGTGCAAACATTAAGTGACAGCGATTATCAAAATATAATGAAGTTAATGAAAACCAAAGAAGGGGACAAGTACACTAACCCTGAAGGTTGGTTTTTCCCTGATACCTATAGTTACCCACGCAACACAACGGATTTAGAATTTCTACAACGCAGTCACCAAGCCATGATAAAACATCTAAATGCGGCTTGGGATCAACGAGAAGTACATTCGAGCATTAAAACCCCCTACGATGCATTAATTTTGGCTTCTATTGTTGAGAAAGAAACAGGACAATCTATAGAGCGTCCCATTATTGCTAAAGTATTTTTAAATCGTTTAGAAAAAGGCATGATGCTGCAGACAGATCCAACTATTATTTATGGCTTGGGAGATACGTTTAACGGTAATATTCGTAAACGTGATCTAAAAAGGGATAACCCCTATAATACTTATACTAGAACTGGGCTAACACCTACACCCATTACAACGCCTAGTGCAGAAGACATCAAAGCGGTATTTCATCCTGCGCAGTCTGATGCACTTTATTTCGTTGCTCGCGGCGATGGCACATCCTATTTTTCCAAAACATATTCAGAACATAAAAAAGCGGTTATCCGCTATCAATTAAGAGGCAATGCAAAAAAATACCAAGGGGATAAATAATGTCTGGTGTATTTATAAGCTTTGAAGGTGTTGAGGGCGGTGGAAAAACTACCAATATACATTTTATTGCTGAGTCACTTAAAGTTGCAGGGAAAAAAATATTATTAACGCGTGAGCCTGGTGGAACTGAGGTAAGTGAAGCTATTCGAGAGGTCTTGTTATCGAAGGATCTTCCTGCAATGCATCAAGATACAGAGCTATTATTAATGTTCGCGGCACGCGCTGAACATTTACAAAAAAAGATACTACCTGCGTTAGCACAAGATACATGGGTGTTGTGCGATCGTTTTACAGATGCAAGTTATGCTTATCAAGGTGGTGGGCGAGGGATTGCAGAGGAACGCATTGCATTACTAGAAAGTTGGGTACAGGGAGAGTGTCGACCTGACTATACATTTTTATTTGATCTTGATGCTGAGACAGGACTAAGCCGCGTAAGAAGCCGAGGCGAAACTGACCGTATTGAGCAAGAAAGCATAGATTTTTTCAATCGTATTCGCGATAAATACCTTGAAATGGCACAGCAGTACTCACATCGTTATAGAGTTATCAATGCTCAACACCCATTGCCCCAAGTGCAGCAACAAGTATCAGACACTTTATATGACATTCTTAGTAACCATCCAAGCTGATAACTAACAAATGATTTATACATGGCAACAAGCAGCGTGGGATCAATTGGTTACGACACGCAACAAACAGCATCTCCCTCATGCTTTGCTGCTTTCTGGTGCAAGTGGCATGGGAAAGTCTGTTTTTGCTAAAGCCTTGGTTGATAGCTTGTTATGTGAGCAGCCTTTAGGTAACTATCAAGCCTGCAGAAAATGTAAAAGCTGTAAAGTGCATCATGCAGGAGCGCACCCTGACTATCGCGAGGTTATTCTTACGGCTGATAAAACCCAAATTGTTGTTGATCAAATTAGAAACCTGAATGATTTTTTGCATACTAGCCGCAGCTATCAAGCCTACCGTGTTGTTTTTATCAACCCTGCAGAAGCCTTAAATATTAATGCCGCTAATAGCTTATTAAAATCATTGGAAGAACCAGCTAATGGCAGTGTCATCGTTTTACTCACCTCGCAGTTGTCGAGCTTACTGCCTACGATTAAAAGCCGTTGTCAGCAACTACAGCTACCATTACCCAGTAAAAAAGCTGCTTTAGCATGGTTAACTCAACAACAAACTAAGCATAAACCAGAAGACCTGCTGGAAATGGCAGGTGGTCGTCCGCTAACTGCTCTAGAGCTAGATGAAGCCAAGCATTATGAGAGTAGGGAAGAATTTTCCAGGGATATATCTGCAACTTTGTTGCAACAGAAAACCATTATCGAGGTGTCAAAAAAATGGCAAAACACCTCAAAACAAGAATTATTAGATTGGCAGATATATTGGGTACAACAATTAATTAAACAATCCTTCTCAAAACATCAAAAAAGACATCTTTTAAATACCATTAAATCATATGATATTAATAAGTTATGGCTGCTACATGATGAGCTAATCAAATTTAGAGAAATTGCCCACACATCGTTAAATAATCAGTTGTTTGTTGAAAATATGCTACTGTCGTGGTTGAAATTAGAAAATAATTAAAATAATAGCGTATTGAAAATTCATCATGGATCAGCAACGTACTATCTTACAGCTTACAATTAATAACAAAACCTCACTGCACGCAAGTTATATGCCCTTTTTAAAAGGCGGTGGCTTATTTGTTCCAACAGATACAGACCATCACTTTGGTGATGAAGTTGTTGTTGTTACTAGCATTGTTTATTTGGATAAAAAAATTGCCATTCCTGGAAAAGTCGCTTGGATTGCTCCTAAAAGTGGAGCTACTAGCCAGCAGGGGGTAGGTGTAATGTTTTCTGGTCCAACTAAAATGAAAATAAAATTAGCCTTGGAGTCCATATTGGGTGATTTGGCCAATAAACCATCTTTAAATCACCTTTACTAAACCTAAGTATAGTCATGTATAATTCATGCTTTTTGTATGGGTCAAAATAAATGTTAACGGATTCACATTGTCACCTCGATAAAATAAAGCTTGATCAATTTGATGATGACTTTAATAATATTATTTCGGCTGCAACTGAGGCTGATGTTAGTCGTTTTCTTTGTGTTTGTATTGATCTTGAGCGATTTGATGATGTCCATCAAATTGCACAAAAATACCCACAAATATACTGCTCTGTTGGCGTCCATCCAACAAGTGAAAATGTAAAAGAGCCTAGTATTGATGATCTTATTACTTTAGCAAAAAGTGATCGTGTTATTGCCATTGGTGAGACAGGTTTAGATTATTTTCGTGTTAGTGATGAAGATAGAGATATGGAATGGCAGCGTGAGCGTTTTCGTGTCCATATTCATGCGGCTAAAAAAACACAAAAGCCGTTGATCATACACACACGCTCTGCTAAGGACGATACCTTGAAAATATTAGCAGAAGAAGGCGCAGACTCCGTCGGCGGAGTAATGCATTGTTTTGCGGAAGACTGGGAGACAGCACAAAAATCACTAGCACTAAATTTTTATATCTCCTTTTCTGGAATTGTCACCTTCAATAGCGCCAAAGAGCTACAGAGAGTTGCTCAACAAGTACCTGAAGATAGAATACTTATTGAAACAGACTCACCTTGGCTCGCGCCTGTGCCGAAACGTGGTAAATCAAATCAACCTGCCTATGTAAAATATGTGGCTGAAAAGGTAGCTGACTTACGTGGTGACACTTATGAAAATATTGCAAAAATAAGCAGCGATAATTTTGAACGTCTATTTAAAGTTTCCTGATTTTCCAGAACACCTATTCCATCAAATTTTCATTGATGGAGTAGCAAAAGCTTGAAACTATTACAAAATAATTTTACTAAGCCTCTGAGCTTATCACTAAAGTCTAGTGCTAGCCTCGCCTTTATTATCACAGTGCTGCACTTATTAGTGGCAAGCATAATACTTATGAGCAACTCGTTACCACTTAGCATCTTGCTATTTTTGATCATATTGATATTTGCTTCTTATTTTTATTACTATCAACGATATGTCTCGTTATCACTAAAAAAATCTATTATTAAGATTCAAATAAATGCTGATGGGGATTGGTCTTTAGTAAACTCAAAAAACAAGATCATAAAAGCAACTATTCATCCGTCCAGCTTTACGAGCTCCTACCTGTTAATTTTAATTTTTCATTCTATTGAGATAAATAAACACACTGTTCTAATAACCAAGAGTATGATAAATAACAATGATTTTAGGTGGTTGAAAGTACGGCTAAGAACTAAACCAAAATAAAAGTAACAGATATTGAGTTTGCTAGTTTAGCTAGATCAACCGACAGTTGCTCAATATATTTAGATATATCATTGCTAAATGACAAATAATATAGTATTAAAGAGTGGCGAAATATATTTAATAGGGGTGAAAGACTTTCTTATATGTCTGACTTTCATCTTATAGGGGGAGCTATTTATTATGAGTTTTATCTTTAAACTTCAATCATCAACCGCAAGTCAGGCAGACGAAACCACCCCAAACTCTACTACAAGTAATTTTTCTCCACCACAGCGAGGCTTAAGTCGTCTTAGAGCCAAAGTCTTAGAAAAAGATAAAATAAAACGTCGCAATATGGTATTTATTCTTGGCTTTCTTCTTTTATCCTCCCTTATTGCTACCCTTGCATTAGCACTTAAACCCAGTGCTTTACAGGACAGCTATCTTGTTAATAACATCGAATTATTATCAAATAAAGAAGGGCTCGATTTTTATAATGAGCTTGAATTTTATCAGTGGCTAGATTTAGCTACGGCAGAAAAAGCAGTGGATTAGGAGTCTGACCGAGAAGCTTAATTCATGCATTCTATCAAGGTGGATTTGATAGGTATCAGAAATAAATATTAAACATTTTAAAAATATGATTAAACACACTCTACCATTTTTATTTTCTACCAGTATTTTATTTTTTTCTTTGCAGTCTTTCGCTATCCCTTGGGAAAATCTAAACCCTGAAGAACAAAAAATATTAAAGCCTTATTCAAAGCAGTGGGGGCAGATGAGCAACGACCGACAGATAAAATTACGCAATGTAAGTAGTGTTTGGCTGAAAATGGATGAGAATGAAAAAAGAACACTGAAAAAACGTTTGAAAAAATTAAAAGGCATGAAGTCAGATCAGCGCCAGCATGTTAAACATTGGTTTCAGTGGTATCAGAGACAAGCTAGCAAAGCTAAAGAGCGTATCAATTTGCGAAGAAATTGGTTTCAAAGTCTAAGCACTGGAGAGCAACAAGCAGTCAAGCAGCAATGGAAACTGGTCGTATCTAAAAAGAAAGCAATGCAAGTAACAGCTTCAAAATAAGCAAACACTACTCACCGATATTACGTTCTCAGCTTAATTTGAGAGGGGATCACTAGTTCAAAGTGTCCCTATTAGCAAACCATTGAAAGAAATTATCTACTAGGAGCCTGTCCGAGAACTAACTTTTGAAAATAGCAACCACAGCATATAGTGTTTATTCAAAGATTTAATCACTATATATTGATTGAAATTTCATTTTTTGGAGTTCTCGGACAGGCTCCTAGGTACTTTCATGCATAAAATAGTCATTTATACTTTGAGTAAAATAGCGATGCAGTTTTTAGTTGCTTTTTTTACTCATTGCAAAGGCAATAAGCAGCAGCCCCGCCAAAATAAAGGGAATACTCAATAGTTGTCCTGTACTTAGTAATAAATCAGAGCTGTAAGCTTCCTGCTTAGACTTCACAAACTCAATAAGTAGTCGTGCAATAAATACAAAACTAAGCAATATTCCAAATAACATCCCTGACTTATGTTTTATTTTTGTAGCTTTGTAGAGTATAAACAAGACTATAAATATAAATAAATAAGATAAAGCTTCATACACTTGAGCAGGGTGGCGAGGTAAGTTATCAACACGGTCAAAAATTACGGCCCAGGGAACAGAGGTGTGTATACCAACAATTTCTGAGTTAAATAAATTCCCTGTGCGTATAAAAGTGGCTAATAAAGCTGTAGGTATTGCCAACCTGTCCAATAACCACAGGTAGGAGTACTCTTTTCTACTGCGCTTGAATAAATACAAACCAATTAAGGCACCAATTGCTCCACCATGACTTGCAAGACCACCTTCCCATATTTTAAGAATACTCAGCGGATTACTAAAATAGTAAGCTGGATCATAGAAAACAACATGCCCTAAGCGTGCCCCAATAATAACCCCAATGATTAAAAACCAAAGGAGAGAATCCAAATCGTCAGTATTTTTATTTTCACGTTTAAAGATCCACTGCATAATTTGGAAGCCAATAATAAAGCCCAAAGCAAATAATAAACCATACCAATGAACCTTTAGTGGTCCTAGAGTGACAAGGACAGGGTTAATATCCCAAGTGATGTAGTTCATTTTAAATCCTTAGTAATTGTTGTTTTTAGCGAGAAATTATCATCATCTAAACAATATTGCTTTGCCTTAATCAAGCAGCTACCGTTTATAAAGATATTATTATCTTTGAGTTTAATGGTGTTATCGACTAGTAATTTAACCGCAGCAGGATAGATTAGATGCTCTATGATATGAACCCGCTCTGCTAAACTAGTTTCTGTATCATTTTTTCTCACAGGAACAACTCCCTGAATGAGAACAGCTCCTGCGTCTAGCTCAGGTGTTACAAAATGAACACTCGCACCATGCTGGGTAACGCTGTCTTCCAGTGCGCGCCTGTGTGTATGCAATCCACGGTGAAGTGGCAGCAAGGAGGGGTGGATATTAATTAATTTTCCCTGATAGCGCGTTACAAAATTTGGGGTGAGAATACGCATAAACCCTGCCAGTACAATAATATCAACAGAATATCCATCAATAATTTTCACAAGAGCCTGATCAAAATCATCCCTTGTGCTGTAGTGAGTATGATCAACAATATGAGTGGGTATATTTGCTAATGTTGCTCTCTGAAGACCTCTTGCATTTTTTTTATTACTGATAACAGCAGCAATATTAGCATTAATTTTACCAAGTTCTATTTGATCAATAATGGCTTGCAAATTTGAGCCATTACCTGAAATAAGAATAATGATATTTTTGGGGTTAGACATACTCTACATATGCTTCTTCACTTTCAGAAGCTTCAACATGACCAATCACCCAGCTCTCCATATCTTGCAAACGTAGGGTGTTTATCACTTCTTCTACTTCACTCTCAGGGACGACAACAATCATGCCGATACCGCAGTTAAAAGTGCGTAACATCTCACTATTTTCAATATTGCCTTGTTCTTGCAACCAATTAAATACAGCAGGGCGTTCCCAAGATTTCAAATCGATGATTGCTTTACTGTTTGTAGGTAATACGCGAGGTAGGTTTTCAGTAAGACCACCACCTGTTATATGGGCTATAGCATGCACATCGTTTAGTTTAAGTAACTGCAATATAGGTTTAACATAGATATTTGTTGGTTTTAATAATGCTTTGCCCAACGAAATTTCACTTTCTCCGTCCTGAATCATATCATCAAGAGAAGCGCCGCTGACTTCTAGTACCTTGCGTATTAGAGAATAACCATTAGAGTGAGGTCCAGAGGACTCAATCCCAACTAAGACGCTTCCATATTGAACATTTGATTGATCCAGTATGTCTTCGCGCTCAACAACACCCACAGAGAAACCTGCCAAATCAAAATCATCACCTGAATACATGCCTGGCATTTCAGCTGTTTCGCCACCAATTAGAGAGGCTCCTGCCTGTTCGCAACCATCAGCGATACCTTTAATAACATCTTCAGCAACATCATTATCTAATTTTCCTGTCGCATAATAGTCGAGGAAAAACAATGGCTCAGCGCCAATAACGATAATATCATTCACACACATTGCAACAAGATCTATGCCGATAGTGTCATAAATACCCGCTTCAATTGCTAATTTTAGCTTTGTACCAACACCATCAGTCCCAGAAACTAAAATAGGATTTGTATATTTCGTTGGTATTGACATTAAAGCGCCAAAACCACCTATACTTCCTAAAACCTCTGGGCGTTTAGTTCTTTGAGTATGAGGCTTTATACGGTCAATAAGTGCATTACCAGTATCAATATCAACACCAGAATCACGATATGTTAGAGGGGTCTTATTGTCGGACATCTGAGGGGGAACCTATGACTAAAATGGAAAGGTGATTCTAGCATATTCTTCAACTAATATGAGATATGCTACACCTTAATTATCTTAAAAATTCAGAATAATTGTATGGATAGAGCGCAACAAATACTTCAAAGTACGTTTGGTTATAGTGATTTTCGCCATCAGCAAGCAGATATTATAAATACTGTGATTAATGGCGGTGATGCTTTTGTCTTGATGCCAACAGGTGGCGGTAAGTCATTATGCTATCAAATTCCTGCCTTAATTCGTGATGGTATGGCGATCATCGTATCCCCCTTAATCGCACTTATGCAAGACCAAGTAGGGGCTCTGCGCCAACTAGGTATACGAGCTGCTTTTCTTAATTCATCCCAATCTGCCGAAGAAGCAAGTTATGTTCGGAATGCTCTATTTAATAATGAGTTAGATTTTCTTTATGTAGCACCCGAACGCCTGCTAATGGCTTCAACTTTAAATATGCTAAGTCAGAGTCAGATAGCATTAATTGCCATCGACGAAGCCCACTGCGTTTCGCAATGGGGGCATGATTTCAGACCAGAATATCAACAATTATATGTACTTGCAGAGCATTTCCCTAACATCCCACGTATCGCGCTGACAGCAACAGCAGATGCAAGAACGCGTGATGAAATCGTTAAGCAACTTGGGTTATTACGCGCACAAACATATGTCAGTAGTTTTGATCGTCCAAATATACGTTACATTATCTCAGAGGCACAAAATGCCCGCGCTAGACTGTGGAATTTTATAACTGATAATCATTCTGAAGATACAGGTATAGTCTATTGTTTATCAAGAAAAAAAGTAGAGTCTGTTGCAGAATTTTTAGCATCAAAAGGGCGTAAAGCATTAGCTTATCATGCGGGAATGCCTGCAGCGATAAGGCAACAACACCAAGAGCGTTTCTTAAGAGAGGAGGGGATTATAATAGTCGCTACTATTGCATTTGGAATGGGGATTGATAAGCCAGATGTACGTTTTGTCGCTCATTTAAGTCTACCTAAAAATATAGAAGCTTATTACCAAGAAACGGGTAGAGCAGGGCGTGATGGCGAACCTGCCAATGCATGGATGAGTTATGGTTTGCAAGATGTCATCACGTTGCGCAAAATGATGGCAGAAGGCGAGGGAAGTATAGAGTACAAACGTATTACCCAAAATAAACTAGATGCAATCTTAGGTTTATGTGAATCAACAAGTTGTCGCCGTCAAACGCTCCTAAATTATTTTGATGAAGAGCTAGAAAAACCTTGTGGAAATTGTGATAACTGTTTGAATCCACCTGAGACATGGGACGCATCTGTTGAATCACAGAAAGCATTATCTGCTGTTTATCGTACAGGACAACAGTTTGGTGTTGTATATGTCACCAATATATTAGTTGGCAAAACGGATGACCGTATTCAGCGAAATCGACATGATCAACTTGCAGTTTGGGGTTTAGGTCAAGATTTAAAACAAGTACAGTGGCGTGGCTTGTTTAGGCAGCTCATTGCCCAAGGCTATTTGCGTATTGATATGGAGCGGTATGGAGCTTTAGAGCTAACAGAAAAATCCAGACCAGTATTACGCGGTGAAGAAACTATCTACGCTAGAAAATACAATAAAAAGACAACTGTTAGTAAAAGCAAAAATGATAAAGACGTAAGTCTACGGTTAGCTGATCAAGACTTATATGATGCTCTACGAGCAAAACGACTAGAGATCGCAGAAGAACAAGGCGTGCCATCATTTGTTATATTCCATGATGCAACATTGATGGAAATGGCAAGAAAAAGACCACAAACTGCTGATACATTTAAATATATCAGCGGCATAGGAGACACTAAATTATCACGCTATGGTGAAGTATTTATGGATATTGTTAAGCAATTCCCATTACCCAAGCTACTCAATAACAACTTTTCAGAAACCGTCAATGAAACACTAGCTATGCATCAAGATGGCATGAGTATAGAGGAAATAGCAAAACAAAGAGGCTACGCAAATTCCACCGTCCAAACTCACTTATCAGAAGCGATAGAAGCAGGCTTACTAAAAGCTAAAGATGTACTAGATTTATCTGAGGATGACATTACCCTAATTGAAAATATGGCTGAGTCATTACACACAAAGGATGAACAAGCTCTAAAACCTCTGTATCTGGCTCTAGAAGAAACTTGGGATTATGGTGTTTTGAGGTGCGTTGTGGCGGGAATGTGATCAATAAGTGCAGGCATAAGGAGTATTGGACAATACATGAAACTACGCATAATGGTTATTATGTTAAATCAGCAATGCAGTATTTATCAAAAATGATTCTAAAGTCCTTGTTTTCACCATCAAGGATGATACATGCAACGCAAAAAACACAAAGAACACGATCCAATGAACGTAAAGCCAGCAGCACCCCTCATGTAGCTCCGCAAGGGGCGTTTCGCCTACCATAATCTAATTATGGGAACTTTCGTTCAGAAGCTCGTTTCCGATTTTTCCGCCCAATGATTTCTCATTGAGGATAAGTCGGTCTCCTCTCCTATAGAATACTTTCACCTCATTAGTTCACTCACATGCTGGGCGTACCAAGCAATCCAGAAGTGCTAGTACAGATATAAAAACTAACAGTGATGGCTGGTCAATTGTCTATTAATAATTTGTAGCTAAGGCAAATGAAAACAGGGAAAAACATTTAACTATCTAAGTAAAAATTGTATTATCACCAAGTCTAGAACACCCCCTACTCCCACACCAGCACAGGAAACAACACATGCGTTTCATTAAATATATTGCCGCTGCATTTGGCTTTTATTTCTATGGTTTCTGGGGTTTGGTATTAGGCTTTCTTGCGGCTGGCTTTATTAGCTGGAAATTAAATGGCGGCTTAGTTGGATTTATTGGTCGTGCTAATGGTCTTGGTAACACCCGTGCGCAACGTGCAACTCGCCAAGCTTTGTTTTTAAAAACTACTTTTACTTTAATGGGCAAGCTTGCTAAGGCTGATGGTCGTGTTTCTGAGCAAGAAGTTGCCCATGTTGAAACATTTTTTCGTCAATTAAAGCTCACTCCTGCACATCGTAAAGAAGCCATTACCTTATTTAAACTAGGCTCAAACACCGATTTTTCTGTTGATGTAATTCTTGAAGAATTCAACCGAGAGTGTGGTCAGTCGGCGGCTTTAAAACAAATGATGATGGTGTATTTAATTGGCACAGCAACAGCCGATGGTGCTTTACGCCAAGCAGAAACAGAGTTGCTACGCCATATATCGCAATCATTAGGTTATAGCGAAGCCTATTTTCAGCAACTACTAGCGATGACACGCGGACAAGATCATTTTTCTGGGGGGAGTTATCACCACTCTGGACAGCAACAAGGTCGACCTGCCCCTACTCGTGGCGCTTTAAGTGCCGCCTACCAAGCTTTGGGGGTTAAGAAAACCAATACCGATGCTGAAATCAAAAAAACCTACCGCCGTCTTATTCGTGAATTCCACCCTGACAAGCTCATGGGACAAGGATTACCTGAAGATATGATCAAAGAAGCAACAGCACGCTCACAAGAAATTCAGGCGGCATACGATTTAATTAAAAAATCCAGAAAAAAAACCTAATTATTAAAATCTTCATAGCCTATTCTTGTTAAGCATACTACTATGTAAGATGCCAGATAAAATAAATTTATCAGTCTATAAATTAAAACAAAGATTTTCTAAAGGAGAGAATTTCATGCTTAAACCACTGCTAAAAGTAGCGGCAATCGCAAGCGTCGTATTAATGGTCTCAGTTCCTGCGACTGTTACTGCCGATGATAAAGATAAAACCTACAAATTCCGTCTTGCGCATACTTGGCCGACTAAATTCCCTGTATTTGGCGATGCTATCCACAGCATGGCAAATATGGCGAGTAAGATGTCAAACGGTCGTATTACCATCAAAATTGACTCTAAGAACAAGCACAAAGCACCGCTTGGCATTTTTGACATGGTGAAAGCAGGTCAATACGATATGGGTCACTCTGGCTCCTACTACTGGAAAGGCAAAGTTCCTAACACCTTATTCTTCACCTCAATGCCATTTGGTATGACTGCTGTTGAACAATATGCTTGGTTCTATCATGGCGGTGGTATGGAGTTGATGGATAAAGTTTATGCTCCACATAATCTACTTTCATTCCCTGGCGGAAATACAGGCAACCAAATGGGCGGCTGGTTTCAAAAAGAAATCAAATCCATTGATGATCTTAAAGGTCTGAAAATGCGTATCCCAGGATTTGCTGGTGAAGTTATGGCTAAAGTTGGTGCTAAACCAACAAATATCCCACCAGGAGAGCTTTATACTGCGCTTGAAAAAGGCACAATTGATGCGCTTGAGTGGGTAGGCCCTTCTCTTGATCTACGCATGGGTTTCCACAAAATAGCACCTTACTATTACACAGGCTGGCATGAGCCAGGGTCTGAGCTACAATTCTTGTTTAACAAGAAAAAGTGGGACGGCCTACCAGAAGACATCAAAGAAATTTTACGTGTCTCAATGCGCACAGCAGCTTACGATATGTATATTCACTCTGCGCATGAAAGTGCTAATAACTGGGCAACTATGAAGAAAGACTTCCCTAAAATTGAAGTTAAATCTTTCCCGAAAACAGTATTACAAGCACTTAAAGATGCCAATGATGAGTTGATTGCTGAGCGTGCTAAGTCTGACCCTCTTGCAAAAGAAATTATTGAGTCTCAAGCTAGGTATCTTAAAAAATCAAGAGCATGGACTAAGATTTCTGATCAGTCTTATTATGAGACAATGGAAGCACTTAAATAATCGTAGGGTATATCACGATACAGTTTAAGAGATAAAATAATGGAGGCTTAATGTCTCCATTATTTTTATGTAAATAAGATGTTTAATAAAAGGATATAAAAGATAAAACTGTATCTTTTTATCAAACACCTCAATGAGAAACCCTCATGCCTTTGCGAATAAAACTCGAACGAATCATTAATAAATTTTCCAATATCATTGGTACTATAGCTGCAATATTATTGTTAGCGCTGTTAGCCAATGTTTTTTATGACGTGATCATGCGCTACCTATTTAATGATGTTTCTATTGGTATGCAAGAGCTTGAGTGGCATCTCTACGCAACAGTTTTCCTCTTAGGTATCACTTACACCTTAAAAGAAAATTCTCATGTCCGCGTTGACATTATCTACGAACGACTAAGCCCTAAAAAACAAGCCTTTATCGATATCACAGGAACACTCTTTTTTCTCCTACCCTTTTCTCTTCTTATCGCCTATTACGGTATCGGCTTTGCCCAAGAATCCTATTCTTTAGGCGAAACTAGCGGCGACCCTGGTGGACTTCCCTATCGTTGGATCATTAAATCGATGATCAGCCTATCCTTTATTTTTGTCATTATTGGTAGCATTGGCTTTATGTTGCGCGCACTTAACCGAGCCATTGATAGTGATACTAGCGAGAAAGGAGCATCAGTATGATTGGCTTAGTTATGTTTATAGTTGCTCTCCTACTACTACTCTACGGTTTTCCTGTTGCTTTTACTTTTGGTGGTGTCGCGCTCATCTTTGGTGTCTATGCCGAAGGTGTCGAAATATTTGCTTATATGCCCTTTCGCATTCAAAGCATCATGGAAAACTCCACCTTAATGGCAGTACCTCTCTTTATCTTTATGGGTATCATGCTGCAAAAAACTAAACTAGCTGAACAACTCCTAGAATCAATGGCAAAACTGTTTGGAAAGATGTCGGGGGGTATTGCCATATCAACCATTATTATAGGCACACTACTGGCAGCTTCAACAGGTGTAGTGGGCGCAAGCGTAGTTGCAATGGGCGTTATCTCACTACCCGTCATGCTCAAGTACAAATATAATATACCGCTAAGCTGTGGTGTAATTTGCGCATCAGGTACACTAGGTCAAATCATTCCACCATCTATTATTTTGATTATTCTTGGTGATGTTTTAGGTATTCCCGTTGGTGATTTATTTCGCGCCGCCGTTCTCCCAGGAGTGATTTTAGTAGGTGTGTATATCAGCTACGTGATCATTTACACCTTTATTAATAAAGATGCCGCGCCTGCTATCCCCATGAATACAGCCGATAGCTCACTCAAAAAACAATACCTCGACGCACTCATTGCGATTATCCCACCTATTTTACTAATCGTTATTGTGCTTGGCTCCATCTTCGCAGGTATCGCTACCCCAACCGAATCATCGGCATTGGGTGGCGTAGGTGCGATTATACTTGCCATGCTATACGGTAAATTTTCTTTTAAAGCGCTGTTAGACAGTTCCAAAGAAACCGTTAAAATTACTGCAATGGTCTTCGCCATTTTACTTGGAGCAACTGCATTCTCAATGGCATTTACTTACACAGGAGGGGACACCGTTGTCGAAGAATTTTTATTAAAACTCCCTGGTGAAAAATGGGGTTTTTTAATATTTTCAATGCTCTTTATCCTAGTGCTAGGATTCTTTATCGACTTTGTAGAAATTGCCTTTATCGTCGTACCCATTCTAGCTCCCATCGCCGAAACACTCGGCATAAGCCTACTATGGTTCGCCATTCTTATTGCGATGAACCTGCAAACCTCCTTCCTCACCCCACCCTTTGGTTTTAGCTTATTCTACCTTAAAGGCGTTGCACCACCAGAAGTCAGCACCGTCGATATTTACAAAGGCGTGACACCATTTATTATTATGCAAGTAACAGTACTAGCAAGTATTTTAGTCTTTCCTGCTTTTTATGGGTTGCTATAGAGATTTACCCTAATTAAGTACCAACATCCTTCTACTCCTAGAAATATATAGCACCCTGTGCGGGTTTAAAGGATGCTGGGAAGCGTGTATCGCACTAGAAAACTATCCTATAGTAATAAGTTGCCTGCCTACATTTAAATAAATTAGTACCGTTTATCATAATTAATCCTCCATATAAAAATTCTGTATTCGCAATTTTAGACTTTGTTTACTAGGCTAATGTTCGTTGCTTAAGTTTTAGAAGTTTTATACTTAGCACTTTTAAAATATTGCAGAGGAATTATCAGTGTTAGACACATCATTCAAAAATGTATTAATTGCAGATGATTCAGCAACTGATAGAAAACGTCTATCCTTAGTGCTAGAAAAACTTGGCCTCAATGTTACTGCGGTAAATTCTGGTAATGAAGCTACCATCAATGCAGAGTTAAATAAGCCAGACGTAATTATATTGGATGTCATTATGGAAGATGGTGATGGCTATCATGCCTGCCGCATCTTAAAGCGTAATAAAGAAACTGCTGCAATCCCTATTATTATCGTTTCTAGTAAGTCTAACCGTGTCGATAAAATGTGGGCAGAGAAGCTAGGCGCTAATGCTTATGTAACTAAACCTTTTACAGATGATGATTTATTAGAAGCTTTGCAGAGCGTTTAATTTCAAAGTTGCTGAGTTACCATCAACCACCACCAAGGAGCTAAGGATAGCTCTGCTAACAATGGTTAAGAAATGGATAAACATACTGGCACTCCCCTGCCTGCAAAACTAATGCCTGATGTAGAAATATTAAAAGAATCTTTTAATACGCATTTGTTTTGTTACGAGGTGGAAAACAAACGCGTATTTGTAGAACCAAAAATTAAAATGGAGGTTCTAGAAAAAACGGTTATTTACCCTATTCCTAATGCTCCAAAGTGGTATGCAGGCGTGACCAGCTTACGCGGTACTATACTGCCTGTTGTTAATATGCATTTTCTTTTAGGGCTTAAAGACAGCAGTACAAATAAGCGTTTACTTCAATTAGAGCATCCTAACTTCCCTCCTCTAGCCATTGCTATCGACAATTTACCTCACCAACGTAATATCGAAAATTTAAAAGGTGAGAATAAGCCCAATCACTCCGACTATCCTCAGTGGATAAGCTCTTCGGCTAAACACAATAATTGTACATTTTTATTTGCTGATCACTCTGCTTTATTTCAGGCGATGCAAAACAGCTCAAATGAGCAACCGCTTATTACAACTCTTTCCTTACCAACAGAGGAATAATATGACGCATATTAAAACCAGATTCAGCTGGTCCTTTTTCCTACTATTAGGCTCTACATTTCTCTCACCATTACTAGCGGAAGATGGCATAACAAATAATGTGATTCGCATAGGTGGTGTTTTAGACCTTGAAGGACGCTCAAAAGGTCTAGGTCAAAATATGAAAATAGGAATTGAGGCAGCATTTAAAGATGCCACGGTAAAAGAACATCGTCTGGAGTATATTGTCCTTAATGATTCATATACTCCTGCAAAAACGATTAAAAGTACCCATGAGCTAATCAAGAAAAAAGTATTTTTATTCGCAGGAAATGTTGGTACGCCTACGGCTAAAGTTTCCCTTCCCATTATTGCTGATCACAAAATTCCTGCTGTTGGCTTTTTTACAGGAGCGGGCTTATTACGCCCAGGAAAAGGCGACATTATTAATTACCGTGCTAGCTATGTACAAGAAACAGCAGCCGTTATTAAAGTTGCTCTCAAGAAAGGTCTAAAAAGCAATGAAGTCTGCGCCTTTGTACAAAATGACGCCTACGGCATGGCTGGGATAACAGGCATTCTTAAAGCACTTAAAGGGACAAAAAATAGTGAAACATCCATTGCTGCTCTTAATAAAATAAAAGCACTAAGTGGCGATAACCCACCTCGCAACAATATTGGTCCTGTGGGCGTTTATAAACGCAATAGTTACCTAGCACGTTCGGGCTACTTGTCACTAAAAGCGTGGGAAAAATCACAAAATATAAAGTGTAAATTAGTGATAACCGTTGGCTCTTATCAATCTATTGCCGAGTTTATCGCTTATAGCCGCTACAAAAAAGAACCGTGGGTTTTTACTGCGGTATCTTTTACAGGCGCTGATAACTTTAAGAAGGCTTTGCAGAGCTTTGAAATAAACAGTGGTGTTATCATCACACAAGTGGTTCCTCCGCTTGATAGCAATATCCCTCTTATTATAGAAGCTAGACAAAAACTGGGAAAAGATTTTGGTGTTGTGTCCCTTGAAGGTTTTATCGTTGGTAAGTTGATTTTACATGGGCTAGAAAAAATCAAAGGAAAAATAACTCGCAAAGCATTTACTCGTGCCTTGCTAAATTCACGCTTTAGCATTGAACAGTTAAGCTTTGATTTCCTCAATGACAATCAAGGCTCTGATCTTGTTGAGTTAATGTTTTTTGACCAAGGTGAATGGCTTGCAAGTAATGATCAAAATATTTGGACAAGTAAGTAGTTTTAAGCATAAACATACTGGGGTTAGAGAAGAGAGCTATGGGCAATATTTTTAATTTTGAAAATCTAAACTTAGATAAACGTTTGGGATTATTGGTATTACTACCTATCATCCTCAGCATCATCTTTGGCATCGTTGTGTTTAATACTTTAGATAAAAATAAACAGACTTTGAATGAGATAACCAATAGGTCAGATACGTTACTTTTATCTAATAAACTACTTACGATAATTCACGGTAAAATCCGTGAGCCTATTCTTAGTATCGATAATGGTCGGCTAACATGGGAGGCGGGTCTCAAAAAGCTGACTAAATCACGCGCTATTTTAGACACTCAAATGGCATTATTTAAGAAGCTTAATGCGAAAAAAATCATTGATAAAGATCCAGATATTATCGCCTCAATTAATGCTCTGCCTAGCTTCCTTGCCGCATTTGATCATGCTATCGAGATAGTGAAGAAGAAAAACAAAACACATTTAAAACTCTTTATTGTCGAAGACATGCACGAGGAAATGAGTACTTTTGTTAAATCAATCACAATACAACAACGAAAAAACATCAAAAATAGTAACCAGAAAATAAACGATACCTTGAATACTACGACTATAGATGAAAATATTATTCTTGGTTTATTAGCAATCAACCTGCTCTTTTTGGCTCTCTTTGGTTATTTAGTTTTTCGTTCAATTTCAAAACAAACTCAGTCCTTAACATCCACTATCGATGAGTTAAATAGGGGAAATACCAAAGCACGTACCGCCATTAAAGGTAAGCATGAATTAGCCCAGCTTGGTACAGCACTCAATCAGCTTCTCGATGAAAAAGATGTAACAGAGAAAAAAATCCAACAGGAAAATGAAGTCCTTAATGACTCTGTATTTTCTCTACTTGAATCTGTTGCCGACCTCAGTGAAAGAAACCTAACCGTACGTGCAACTGTTACTGAAGATGCGACAGGTCCACTAGCCGATGCGATTAATCAACTTGCTATTGATACTAATGACGTTCTTATAAGAGTACGGGATATTGCCGTATCGGTAGAATCTGCCTCAAAAGAAGTAGACCATCACACCCTAACGGTTAAAAAACTAGCTGATTCAGAACGCTCAGAAGCCCAACAAACCTCTACGGCGGTTAAGCATCTTATCGAACGCTTAAACCAAATTGCTGACTCTTCCTTATCAGCCAACACGATGGCAAATGAAACCACGCAAGCAACAGAAAAGGCTTACGAGTCAGTATCAAAAACAGTAGACAGTATGACTGAAATCCGTGAGACCGTTCAAGAAACGGGCAAGCGTATTAAGCGACTTGGTGAACGTTCCCAAGAAATTACTCATATCATCGACTTGATCAACACTATTGCTGAACGTACTACCGTATTGGCGCTAAACGCCAATATGCAAGCATTATCAGCAGGCGATGCAGGTAAAGGGTTCTCCGTTATCGCCGAAGAAATACAACGCTTAGCGGAAAGCTCGCGTGAATCAACAGAGCAAATTTCTAGCCTTATAAAAAACATTCAGCAAGAAACCAGGACCACTATGAGCACGATGGATAACACCATTGAGCAAGTTATTAATGGCTCATCGCTAGCAGAAGAAGCTTCAGCACAAATGCAGTTAACACTTGATGCAACAAAGAAACTAACCCAGTCCGTGGAATCAATTGCCCAAGCCTCCAAAGATCAAGTCGATATTAGTCAAGACCTCTATCATCGCTCTACTGAAATTCTCAAAGCGACACAGCAAACAGGACAAGAAATGGAGTCATTAAGCCATTTAACTGAGAATATGGTAAATGATGCACAAGACTTAGTGCAATCGGTCAACGTGTTTACCCTAGAAAAAATAGAAAAAGAAACACCTACCAAAATAGCTAAAGCTGCATAAGCTTGGATATGTGATTAATCATGGGGGATGATATGAGCTTAGATTCTGCAACAAAGATAATGCTAGCTGAAGAGCTGGAAGATATCGCGATGGAGTTAGTCGGCATTAGCCAGCTATCACCTTCGTCAAAAAATAATGACCGCATATCACAGTCACTACAAGCAGAAATCCAGAGATTAAATGACATTACGGAGATGTATGATTACAAAGAGCTGCATTCCGTTTCTATGTGGGTGCATCAAAGTGTTCTGGCGTTAGCCGCTAACACTAAATTGTTATTACAAAACAATGAGGCAGGTCTCTTCTATACATGGCTTGAATTACTCGCCGCCTGCTTGCGTGACTATGATGATGAACTCTTGTCTGAGTTAAAAATCAGCTTAGAGCATAAAGACTGGGGTAAGCGTGTTGAACAGCAAGATTTACAATCTTTACTCAGTTCACTCACAGACTTCCAGCATGAAAGTAGCGGTGATTCTTCTAGTGAGAGTAGTAAGCTCGAAACAAACATCTCGTCTGTACCAAGCTCTAGTTATGTTCTAGCGTGGGCTGATGATATTCATCCTGAAATTTTAGAAGCCTTTTTTATTGAGTCCCCAGATCAAGTCATCGAACTTGCCGCACTTATTCGAGAAATTAGCTCTGGTAATGCAGATAAAAACACCCAGCAATCCGCGGCACGCATCGCCCATACCATCAAGGGATCAAGTGCTGTCGTAGGTATAGATGCAGTCGCTACTTTTGCACATAAACTAGAAGACATATTAGAATATTCTGTCGATCATAAACTTCCTGCCAAAGTCGCTGACTTATTGATTGAATCAGCTGATTGTCTAGAAAATATGTTTGATAGTTTGCTTACGCAAAGCCCAGCGCCACAACAGTATCCACAACTACTAGAACAACTATCCCTATGCCATAAAAAGTTTTCTACAGGCTTCATTGCTGATAAAAAACAGCAGGAGCAGGCACAAACACCCAGTAAAAAAAGCAGTTATGCTTTAGCTTGGAACAAAGATGTTCACCCCGAATTACTGGATGCCTACATGGGTGAAACGCCTGCCCATGTCATAGAAATATCAGCACTATTAAGAACGATTAGCAAGGAGAAGGCTAGCCCTGCAATATATAAAAAAGCAGCCCACCTATCTCATACTATCAAAGGAACCAGTGCCGTTGTTGGCATTACTGCCGTTGCTGACTTAGCCCACCAATTAGAGGAAGTTTTAGATTACGCCAGTGAAACTTCTCTTCCACCTAAGCTTCTTCCACTATTTTCAGAGTCAGCAGATTTACTCGAGAGTATTTACGACTCGCTTTTATCCGAAGGAACACCTCCGCAGGAATATCACGCGCTTTATCAAAAGTTATGTGATTGGAACCAGATCCTAAAAAATATTAAAGGCGAACAAGAGCAAACACCACAAAATGCTCCCGACGCTGATAAAGAAGAAAAATCAAATGGACCACTTCCTAAGATAAATTTCGACTTCCCTCCTCTGCAAGAAATACTCACAACACCAGCAGTACAAACAGTAACCACTCCCGCTGCCGAGCAAAGAAAAGATCTCAATGAAACATCTTTGCGTATCCCAATTTCTATTATTGAAAAATTACTAAATTTTTCCAGTGAACTTATCACTAGTAATACACAGCTAGCAGAACAGGTGAACTCACTACTAGCAGAAAGACAAAGTTCCAATGAGCGTAATGACAGCATACGCAAGATAATGGATGAGCTGGAATGGGCTGTCGACCAACAAACATCGATACGCTCTAAATCACTCAATAAGCAAAAGAAAACTGATTTTGATAGTTTAGAGTTAGATAGTTACAACGAACTACATAGTATTACAGGACTATTATCCGAAGCAATTAATGATGATAGAGAAGTATCTATCACATTAATGCAACAGCTAAATGAGCTTAAAGGACATCTGCATAAGCAAAAACAAATAAATCGGGAGTTAAATAATACGGTTCTAAATATGAGAATGGAACCTATAAAAATATTAAGCCCTCGACTTGAACGTATTGTTCGAGAAACTTGCCGTCGTACTAACAAACAAGCAGAACTAGAAATTATTGGTGATGAGCTAGCTATTGATACCGATGTTATTAAAGGCTTGGTTGATCCTTTATTGCATTTGCTACGCAATGCCGTCGATCATGGTATTGAATCTACCGAAGAACGAAAGAAAAAATCAAAAGATAAAATGGGTAAAATTCAACTACGGTTTAGTCAACAAGGTGATCAGGTTATTCTGGTGCTTAAAGATGACGGTGCGGGTATTGATACCAAAAAGGTTTATCAACTTGCCATTAAAAAAGGCTTAATCAACAAGGACAGCAAGCTTTCTAAAAGCGAAAGGCTTCGCTTAATTTTACACCCTGGTTTTTCTACCCAAGAGAGTGTCAGCGAAATTTCAGGTCGTGGTGTTGGCATGGATGTAGTCAACTCTGCGATTAAAAATCTATCGGGCAATATATCTATTGAAAGCACTAAAAATAAAGGCTGTGAGATACGCTTGCAAGTTCCTCTCACCCTGTCAGCCGCTAATATTCTATTAGTCAAAGTGCTAGAAAATACTGTTGCCATCCCCAACGCATCGATCCAACAAGTGCATTATTTGACCCAAGATAATATTGTATCGAAAGCCAATAAGTTATTTATCAATTTTCAAGACCAGCTCATTCCATTACTTGCTCTCTCCACTCTACTAGCATGGGCTCCCTCAGCATTTTATAGTAACAAGAATCAAGCTGTTATTATCGTTGAGTATCGTCAAAAATACTTTGCTCTGTATGTCGATGAGATATTAAAACCTCAAGAAATCACTCTAAAACCCCTAAAGCCTTGGATGCCAGATGTTACTGGTGTTAATGGCGTTTGCTTATTAGCAGATGGTGTTGTGGCTCCTGTTTTAAATATTTTTGATTTATTGCGTTTATCAGTAAAAAGTAACATTACACCCATCAATTCGCACAAAAGCACGACAAAAAATATCGCACAGAATAGAATATTAGTTGTCGATGATTCGCTCAGTAATCGCAAAGCACTAAGCCTGATGTTGCAAGCTTTAGGTTATGAAGTATCCACGGCTATCGATGGTTTTGATGCCTTGAAAAAGATAGAAAAATCAATATTTCAGTTAGTTATTACAGATTTAGAAATGCCTAAAATGGATGGACTAGAATTAGTTGAATCATTACGCTCTTTAGCTGCAACGTGTCATATCCCTATCATTATGGTGACTTCGCGTAGCACCCAAAAGCACCAAAATCTAGCAAAACAGGCTGGTGTTAATGTGTACCTCACTAAACCCGTTGATAGTGCTACTTTAAAATCCACAGTTATACATTTTTTACCTGAAAATGATGCTGATAAATTTGACCTGAAAATGAGTTAGGATGATCACAATGAATAATTCAGAAAGCCTTGGGATTTGTTTTTTTGGTCTAAGTAGTAAAGACCTTGCTATCTTTGATCGGGTTATTGCTTTTATAGAAAAGAAAGATAAAAAATTTCATAAATGCGATGCTAGATTTGCAGATATATTAGTCATTAACGATGATCAAGAAGCCCGTAAACTCACTGCAATATACCAACAATCACATACTATCATTAGCGTGAGTACTCGCGATGACTGCCCCATTGGTGACTATAAAATCAAGCGTCCACTACTCATCACTCGCGTCATGCGTGCAATGGATGGAAGTAGTAAATTATGTGAACAATTAAAGCTTAAAGACAACAAACCCAATCAGCCGCTATTAATAAGAGAAGATCAGTTAAAAGACAAAAAAAACATCTGCTCACAAGAAAGTGATCAAACCCCAAATTTTCGCGCCTTAGTAGTAGATGATAGCGCAGCCATTAGAAAACAATTAGAAATAGAGCTACGCGAAACAAGTATCACAGCCGACTACGCTAGCTGCGGTAAAGAAGCTTTAGAAAAGATTAATAACAAGCAATATGATCTGATTTTTTTAGACCTTATTATGCCCGATATTGATGGCTATACAGTCTGCAAACAACTGCGCCAGAAAAAGAACTATAAAAGAACACCCGTGATTATGCTGAGCGGCAAAACCGAGCCGTTAGATGAAGTAGACGGTATATTAGCGGGAGCATCAACCTATCTGCGAAAACCCGTGAAACATGATAATTTCCAGAAAACTCTGCAACGTATTTCTAAGTGGCTAGATGAGTATGCCTAGGGCTAAAATTTAAAAACAGTATTTAGAGAGGCATTTCAACACACAAATAATGAATCTAATAACAAGGTGAAAGTTAATTGAGCTATATCTTATCTTTTTAACGTCTAATAAAGAGAGAGCTATAAAAACTTGAGGGACGCACCATGAAGGTACTAGGCACACTTCGCAGGGAATGGTTGTTCCCTTCACAAGAAGTGTAACAACGGCATGGAGGCAGACAGAGCAACCCTTCGGGCAGCACTGTGATGATCCGCCTCTGTGTTACAGTGCTTGACAAGGACACAGCCATTGCCTTCACACTGTGCCTTGATGCGAATCATCACAGTACTGCTGAGTACCGATATTTTGAACTGGTTGATGTGCTAGGAACCTGTCCGAGAATGGTAAGCGTCGCGAAAATTTGGCTGATTAGTGCCTGTTTTATGATCAAATGAGGAAAATGGTTGTTCCCTTTAACGAATTTG
>DQSN01000223.1 GCA_015663245.1 Leucothrix mucor | reverse complement strand
CCTGACCACGAAGAAACCGAAGATGAGTTGATGCTTAAATATGAAAGTCTAATGGCTGAATAAAGCGAGATACTTTCATGCTGATTACTTTATCTCCATCAAAGGGGCAGGATTTTGAGGTGGCTTTGCCCAGCTCGATGCATTCTCAACCACGTCAACTGGATGACTCGCAAATATTAATCAATGAGTTATTGAAATACGATGTGCCTGATATTCGTGAAATGATGACGGTTAGCGAGAATATCGCTATTCTTAATGTTGAGCGTTTTCACACCTTTGAGCGACCTTTTACGCAAGATAATGCTAAGCCTGCTTTGTTTGCTTTTAAGGGTGATGTGTATAGCGGTATTCAAAAAGACCAATACAGTGAGTCTGATCTAAGCTATGCACAAGATCACTTGCGGATACTCTCTGGTTTGTATGGTGCTTTACGTCCGATGGACTTGATCCAGCCTTATCGTTTGGAAATGAAAACTAAATTGGAAAATCCGCGTGGGACGAATCTCTACCAATTTTGGGATGAGCGCATTACCGATAGTCTTAATGACGATCTTGATAACCAGCAGGAAGCAACGCTAATCAACCTAGCTTCCAATGAATACTTTAAATCAGTCAAGCCAAAAAAATTGGCAGGGCGCTTGCTGCATATTGCTTTTAAAGAAACTAAAGCAGGGAAAACACGTGTTATTGCTATTTTTGCAAAGCGTGCGCGTGGCATGATGACCGACTTTATTCTCAGAAATCGCATCGAAAACTCTGAAAATTTAAAAGAGTTTAATGAAGGCGGCTATGAGTATTCACCAGCAGACTCTAATGATAAACAGTGGGTGTTTACGCGTCCTCAGCCTGCGGGAAAGAAGTAATCAACTGCTGCACTAGCTCTTGAGCGATTTCTTTTTGTGTTAACGTAATACCAACATCTTTACATTGTGTTATTTCTAAATCTGCGTATCCGCAGGGATTAATGCGTTTAAAAACGGATAAATCCATATCTACATTTAAACTTAAACCATGTGTGCTACAGCCTTTTGATATGCGTAAGCCCAATGCTGCTATTTTTTTAGCATCAACATAGACTCCAGGGGCTTTAGGATCGCTATTGGCTGTCACATCATGAGACGCTAAGAATGCCACCAGTGAGTTTTCAATATGCGTGACTAATTGGCGCACACCGAGATGGCGACGCTTTAAATCGATTAAGAGATAAATAACTAACTGACCTGGCCCGTGATAGGTGACTTGTCCGCCGCGATCGATAGGAACAATCGGGATATTACCAGCGTTGAGAATATGTTCTTGTTTGCCATTGCGCCCCAAGGTAAAAACAGGGGGATGCTCAACAACCCATAGTTCATCATTGCTATGTTCATTACGCTGTTGAGTATAATCTCGCATTGCACGCCATGTTGGCAGATAGTCTTGCAATCCAAGTTGTTTGATTTTTATTTTCATCAGCTATGACTTTATAGAGGCTATCCTCAGAATAGCGTTATAAAGCCCAAAGAACCAATTCACAATTGGTTAATTCTTGATAGAGGGCATCCAGCTGAGGTTTATTTTCCGCATGAATATTTAGGGTGAGGCTAGTATATTTCCCCGTTTTGCTGTGCTTTATTTTTATTTCTTCGGCATTAAACCGTGAATCATGTTTTGTTGCGATCTCTACCATACGGGAGTGAAACTCGGGTATTGCAGACCCCATGACTTTTAGAGGAAAGTCACAGGGAAACTCAATAAGAGATTCTTCTTCTGTTGCGTCTGGCAAGGGTTTTTTCATATTAAGTCCCCTTTAATTTGCAAATAATTTTTTGATACTGTCTGTTACGCTAGTCCACATACCACCTGCATCGACAGGCTTGAGTGCAACTAATGGAAGCTCTGCTACCACTACATCACCGTCTTTTATAATAGCCTTACCTAGTAAATCACCACGCTGTATAGGTGCATCAATATCTTTAAATAATTCCATCATGCCTTTAAGCTTATCATAATGACCTTTTTGTATAGTCACGTATAAGCCATCGATGGTTCCTGTGGGAACCTTGTCAGTAACACCTTTCCAGATGCGCGCTTCTGCAAGTACAGAGTTACTTTCATAGAGTTTATGCGTCTCATAAAAGCGGAAACCAAACTCTAGTAGCTGCTGGCTGTAATCAGCGCGCGACTTAGCATCTTGAGCGCCTAACATCACCGAAATCAAACGCATTTTATTACGTTCCGCAGAGGCAACTAAACAAAAGCCCGCAGACTCAGTATGACCTGTTTTCATGCCATCAACTGTTTTATCTCTCCATAGCAATTTATTACGGTTATATTGTTTAATACCATTGTAGGTATATTCTTTGATTTTATAGAGTTTATAAAATTTAGGATGATTTTTAATAAGCGCCCGAGATAATTTAACAATATCTCTAGCAGTGGTGTAGTGCATTTTATCGGGCATGCCAGATGAATTAACATAATGAGTGTTGTCCATTCCTAGTTTCGCAGCAATGGCATTCATTTTGTCAGCGAAAGCACTCTCGCTACCTGCAATATGTTCTGCTAAGGCAACAGCAGCATCATTACCTGATTGAATAATCAAGCCATGCAACATGCGCTCAAGAGGGACTTTTTTGCCCCCTTCAACGAACATACGGGAGCCTTCCATTTTCCACGCCTTTTCACTAACAAGTACTCTATCTTCAAGTGTGATATTGCCTTTCTCTAGCTCCTCATAAAGCACGTATGCCGTCATTAATTTTGTAATACTGGCAGGTTCAATACGTTTGCTAGGGTTTTTAGAGGCAAGTTCTACACCACTCATGTAGTCTACTAAGAGATAACTTTGAGCGTCTAAAACGGGAGCAACAGCCTGACCTTCTGCTTTTGCAATGGGTAACTTAAGTAATAAAATACTGAGAAGTAGTATTCCAGAAAGTATTTTTAAACTAGAGGTATTAGCGAGTTTAGCTAAATTGAAAGTCATCTTTTGTATCATTCCTTAATAAAAATCAGGAGCTATATGCTCCTGTTTAGGAGTTCCTAGAAGAACCCTATTACATCAACCCGTTAAAAAGTGTTTATATCAGTGAGTCATCAAGCGGTTAGTTATTTGATGCTGATATTTTGGATAGGTTGATCTACTTTTACCTTAAAGGCTCCTTGTATTGTAATACCTTCTAAGGAATTATCAATGCACTAAGTAGGTGAGCAAATAAATTTAATAAAATTTTCGAAGGATATTTTTTGATATTCAGGTATTGCCGAAGGAACATAGCTGAGCTACGTGACGACAATAATAACGGATAAGATTAAAAAACAAACAAAGAAATTAACTTATTGTGCATTGCTTAATACAATTATCTTTTAAAATCAATTAATCACGACTTTAAACTGTGACATGCCATCATTGACTAATGTGTCTTTAACACGGTCTATTTCAGACTGTTTGTGAAATGGACCAAGACGTACCATATGTAATTTTTTACCCGATTTTGTGTTTCGAGACTCCATCGTCGCATGTGGTAAGCCAATAGAAGAGAGGCGTACAAAAGTATCCAGAGCTTGATCTTGATTAGGGTAGGTTCCCACAACAACATAATAGTCTTTGCTATCAACAACTTCATTTTTAGCTTTTATTACTGTTGACTTGCGCCCTGTTGTTGCTTTAGTCGCTGTGCCGCCATCATTAGGTAAACGTAATGATGGCGGGATAACAAGTGCGGTGTCTTTTTTTAGTGAGTCCTTCGCGTCATCAGACTTTAGCAGACCACTAATTTCACTACAGGAGCTTAATAATATCGATGTACTTATAATCGACAAGCTGATTAGTGAGGCTTTAAAGAGTTTATTGGTATTTTTTATAGTTATAGATTTCATTATTTTCCCCTTATGAAATACGTGCTTGTTTAACAGGCAGAACGTATACATTGTATTCATAAGTACATGAAGCAGATATGAATAGAGCTTGTATTTCAGGAGGGTTTTTATAGCATTACATCGAGGCATATCCTTTTTTGCGCTTTCTCATCCCCATGAGTAAGCCAAATGCCGCCATTAACGTCACAAGTGATGTTCCACCGTAGCTCACCAAAGGCAAAGGTACGCCTACAACAGGTAAAATACCACTTACCATGCCTGTATTAACAAATAAATAGACGAAAAAGGTGAGACTTAAACTACCTCCAAGTAAGCGCGCAAAGGTATCTTGCCCTTTTGTGGCTAGATGTAGTCCACGCCAAATAATAAAGAGGTAAATTGATAATAAAAGTATATTGCCTAAGAGACCAAATTCTTCGCCAAAGACGGCAAAAATAAAGTCGGTATGGCGCTCAGGTAAAAAATCAAGCCGAGATTGATCTCCATTGAGCCAGCCTTTGCCGTAAACTCCGCCTGAGCCAATAGCAATAGTGGACTGAATAATATGATAACCACTGCCTAAACGATCAGAAGTGGGGTCAAGTAACGTTAAAACCCGTTGCCTTTGATAGTCGTGCATACCGTAGAAAAAAAGTAATGGGGCTGCTACGATTACTCCAATAAAGACGGTTATGAGCCATTTCCAAGCAATTCCTGCAAAGTAAATTACAAAGAATCCTGCGCTACCGACCAATAATGCAGTGCCTAAATCGGGCTGTTTTACAATCAATAGCATGGGGATTAAAACTAAAATTAAGGCAACAAAAATATCAATAAAACGGGGGGGGAGCGTTTTATGTGAAAAGTAACTGGCAACCATCATCGGTACAGCCAGTTTCATTACTTCAGAAGGCTGAAAGCGTAAGCTACCCAGCTCTAACCAGCGTTGCGCCCCTTTCCCCATGGCTCCTTGGACAATGACTAAAATGAGTAAAATAATACCCACGGCATAAATCCAAACGGACATTCTGTTTAATAAATTGCTGGATAACTGTGATGCAAACAGCATAACGCCTGCTGCCAAACCTAAATGAATAGCATGGCGAGTCATCATATGCATATTCTCACCACTTGCACTGTATAAGGTAAGCCCGCCGAGTGTTAATAAAATAAGTAAAGCGGCAAACAAAACTAAGTCAATGCGTGAGAGAAGACGAAAGATACCTTCAAAAAAACCAACTGACCTATCCATTGTGTCTACCCCTGCTTTTCACTTTTTTGCTTTTCTTTGATTTTTTACTGCGTTTCTTCGACTTTTTGTTCTTCAGCTTTTTCTTTTTAGAAGCTTTACTTTTTTTCCCTTTAGGGTTCTTGTCTTCATCTTTTTTAGGTTCAGGTTTTAAAAAATAGGTGTCTAGTAATTTACGTGTTAGCGGAGCGGCAACCTTGCTGCCACCACCTGCATTTTCGACAATAACAGCAATTGCAATGGTTGGATTATTGGGGGGCGCAAAGGCAACAAAAAGTGAATGATCATGTAGTTTTTTAGCTAAGCGAGCGGCATTGTAGGTTTTATTTTGTGCCACACTGAATACCTGTGCGGTACCTGTTTTACCTGCAAATTTATATTTAGCACCTGCTCCTGAGCGACCTGCTGTACCTCCTGGCCCATGGACTACATGAACCATCGCCTTAACAATATCATTCCAATAATTTGGATTCTTGATGGTGATGGAGGGTAGTTGTTCGGCAGCCACTAATTTTTCAGGTAGGTTTCTTGATATCCTCACTCCACGTAAAACATGGGGGCGCATTTTTACGCCATGCATAGCAATTGTACCCACTGCATGAGCTAATTGTAGCGGTGTGACAGTCAAATAGCCTTGTCCAATACCAATATTAACAGTGTCACCAGGGTACCAGTTTTGATCAAAACGTTTCTTTTTCCACTCGGCTGAAGGCATAATGCCAGTGCGCTCATGAGGTAAATCAATCCCCGTTTTTTGTCCAAAACCAAAGCGTCTTAAAGACTTGGAGTAACGTTTGATACCCATGCGATAGGCAAGATCATAAAAATAGACATCGCAAGATTGGAAAATAGCCCGATTAAGGCTGATATGACCATGACCGCTCTTTTTCCAGCAGCGATAGCGATGTCTCACACCTGGAATTTGGAAAAATCCACGACCAAATACTGAACGTGAGCGTGTCACAGTGCCTTCATCTAAACCTGCTAAAGCTGCCATTGGTTTGATGGTTGATCCTGGAGGGTAAGTACCTTGTAAAGCGCGGTTATAGAGAGGACGATCGGGGTTATTTCTTAGTGCATTATAGTTTTTATATGAAATGCCATTAACAAATAGGTTGGGGTCAAACATAGGTACAGAAGCCATTGCTAGTATTTCACCATTACGTGGATCAAGTGCAACCACCGCCCCATTGCTATCACGAGCTTCGAGTAACTCTTCTGCCTTTAGCTGTAACTTTAGGTCAATACTTAAAAACAAGTCCTCACCTGCAATAGGGGCTTTTTGATCGAGCACCACCTGAGGTTTGCCATGCGCGTCAACCTCAACCACTTTATAGCCTGATGTCCCATGGAGGCGAGTTTCATAAAATTTTTCAATTCCAGACTTTCCTATATGAGAGGTTCCCTTGTACTCCTCTTTATTCAGTCTTTTTAAATCTTTTTTATCAATGCGCCCAACATAGCCAATAAGATGTCCAGCCGTTTCCCCTAAAGGATAAGTGCGCTCCATGCGTACATTTATTTCAAAGCCTGGAAAGCGTGAGCGATGTACCGAAAAGGTCGCTATTTCTTTTTCAGTTAAGCCAGGACGCAAGACAACAGGAAGAAAGCGTGAGTTTACGCGTAACTTCTGTTTAAATTTCTTTATTTCCTGCGGACTCATAGGAATTAATTCATTAATGCGAAGTAACTCATCCTCTAAGTCTTGAACCTTGTCTTTAGTAACCTCTAAAACATACTCAATGTGGTTGTCTGCCAGTAAAATACCATTACGATCATATATCTGCCCGCGAACAGGAGGGATTGGGATATGCTTTTGATAGTTTTCTCGTGATAGGTTGGTGTAATACTCATAATTATTTATTTGCAAAAAAATCAGACGCACTATCACCAGAAAAAGTGCCAGAAAGACTAAAACTCCCGCAACTAATGCCCGTGAGCGGAATAGATCCAGCTCATCTCTTTCATTTTTTACTGTTTTTTTATAGGACATGAAGTTTACGGAATTGAATAATTATTCTTAAAATTAGTATTTATCGAGATGTGAAGGTAAAAATTATTTGATTGCGAAGGCTATTTCACCTTATTAAATAAACTTACCTCATGAGTCCCCTGTGATTTTCGCTACAGCCCTTAGGAGTCTGCCCAAATTTATGACGAGGCATTATACCTTAAAGAATGCAAATAATTGGTTTCTTTAGTATTAAATTTAGTAATAATTAGCATAATAAAAGCTATTTTTTAATGATTCAAAATTAGCGTAGAGTAGGCATTGATAATCCTTAATTTGCTACTATCTTACTCTCAGTTCTAAACCCAGTGGTTGCCTTTAAAAGATAAGACAACTTTATTCTAAATCAAAATAATTTTATATCATTATGAGCTCATTGCGCGATCAATTACTAAAAGCAGGACTTGTCACTGAAGATCAAGTCAAAAAAGCTGAGACCAAACCTAAGAGAGGTGGTGCTAAAAGACCTTCTCCTCACGCTGCAAAGAAAAAAGTAGTGAAGAAAAAGCCAAAAAGAGAGCTTTCTGATTTAGAAAAATTTTATCAAGAGCGTTCTACAGCAGAAAATAAAGAACGGCAGCAGGCAAAGCGAGCAAAAGAAGAAGCGGCACGCCTTAAAAAAGAACGTAACGTAAAAATTAGCAAGCTGATTAATGAAAATATATTGAATAACGATGATGATGCCTGTGAGCGCTATAATTTTGTGATTGGTACAGCGGTGAAATATGCTTACGTTACTCCAGAGCAGCTGGAGCAGTTGGCAAATGGACAGTTAGCTTTAAGCTTCCTCAAAGGGAAGTGTCGTGTTATCTCTATAGAAACGGCTGAAAAAATCAGAGAAATTGATGACAAACGATTGTTGATACAGCAAAAATCAATATAGCTTGCCACTTTATGAAGGGAGTCTCTATTAATTCATAGAGTAGTGGGTGTAAAGTGGTGGTAGAGGAATGATTACTATTGCACGAGCTTAGGAACTCTAAAGAAATTAAGTTACCTTCTTAGTTGTCCTTTTACTCCTGATTAAATCATCTCAATCGTTGCGTAGAAGAACTATGCGCCACTTGAGATAATCCAATCAGAAACAAAATGTCTGCCCAATAGGGTAACTTAATTTATTTAAAGCCCCTTAGCGATTCATTCATCGAGAAAAAGTAACACTTCATTTTAGTACTCTACAGTCTGTAGAGTAAAGCAAAGATATTGTCATATTTGGATGGTAGCTAAGGTAGTATCGGGATATTGTCTTTCTCGTTGCAGAAATAAATTTCACGCAAAAAAAGAGACCACTAGCTGGGGAAAGCTAGGGTCTCTGGTGAGATCGGCAACGTTTTTATTTTTGGTATTAATAAGTTGCTCTTAACCTCAGGGGCTTGCTGGTAAATTCTTATTTTCTGTTGTTTACCTGGCAGCTGATAATAATATTGCAATGATGATGCCAACTATTCAGTTGGCAGATTAATTTCTTTTGCTTCGCTTTGTAGCAGGCTTTCTAGAGTTTTTAGCTTGGCGGTTCTAGTTGTGCGTCCCTTGGTTTATCGTGTCACTATTGTCATAAAATCCCAATAAGTGTCAGTTTTTAACGTCACTGCTATTTTTTTCAAAGTAACTATTCTTGAAATAAAGCCACGGGTGTTACATTCAATAAATGACGCATATTGAGATAGCCAGCCGCCCCTACCAAAGTAGCACCTACGCCGACGCCGAGTATCAACAACGATATATTCACCGATGGGTTTAAATCAAACAAACTATAAGCCGCCACATTAGCCGCAATGATGGCTAGAATGCCTGCGATAAATCCTGCAATTGCACCAATAATCGTGAATTCCATAATTAAGCTATTACGCAAGTATTTTCGACTAGCCCCAATTGATTTTAAAATCGCTATTTCTCTGCGTCGCTCTGCTTTTTGTGATTGTAAGGCGGCAAATAAAACGATTATTCCTGCAATCAGAGTGAACGAAAAAATAGCTTGAACGGCAAATGCAGCCTTATTAATTAAGTCTTTAATTTGTCCCATAATAGAACTTATATCAATATCCGTAACACTAGGATATTGGCTAATTAGTTTGGGAATAAAGTGCTTGTCTGTTTCAGATACATGGACACTCGTAATATAAGTGCGTGGGTAATTATCTAATGCAGTTGGTGCGCCCAGTACAAAAAAATTAGGCTTCATGCTATCCCAGCGTACACTGCGTAAACTGGTGATGGTATCTATAAAAGTCTGTCCTGCTATATTGAAACTCAGTTGATCACCCATTTTTAGCTTCAGCGTTTTAGCAATACCCTGTTCTACTGATAACCCTTTACTTGCCGCTGTATCAAACCATTGACCATTAACAACTTTGTTATTATCAGGTAAATCTTGTACGGACGACATATTAAACTCACGTGAGAGTAACCGCTTGGCTTGATTGGCTGAGTAGTCTTGTGCTGATACGGGCTTGTCGTTAATTGCTATTAAGCGTCCGCGAATCATCGGGTATAGTGTTGCCGTCATATTGTGTGTGGAAAATATTGCCTTTATTGGCTCTACTTCATTGGCTTGAATATTGATGAGAAAGTGATTCGGGGCATCTTTGGGTAAGGTTTCTTGCCAACGATCAATCAAATCGGTGCGTAAAGCAGTGAGTAGCAGTAGGCTAAATAAGCCGATGCCAAAAACGACGATGAGTAAAGCAATACGTGGGTTTGCTTTGGGCAGGCTCAGTGAGCTAGAGCGTCTTATTTTGCGATTTATTTGCCGTAATAATTTAAGTAAGAGCTGAGATGATAACCAAAACAGTAACGTGGCTATGACTGTACCTAGCAATAAAAACACGCTTAATTTCAGGTCATGCGTTTGCATCCACATTAATAATAAAGTTCCCGCTAAAATAGCGATAAAGGCATAGCGATAAGGGGTATTGGAAGAGGGCTTTTTCCCTTGTAAGATATGGATGGGCGCAACATTCATTAGTTGTAATAACTGTGGTGCAGAAAAGCCTAATGCCATAATGTAGGCGGTAAAAAAACCTGTTATCACAGGCATAAAGCCTGCGGAGGGTAGGACTTGTCCAAGAGATGTTTGTAAAAAGTAAACAATAACAGCTTGGATGATATAGCCGATGACTGCGCCTAATATTCCCGCGAGAGTAGCAGCAAATAATAATTGTGATACATAACGTTGCATAATCACACGTCGAGAAGCCCCGATTGTTTTTAACACTGCTACCGTACGTGTTTCACGTTGATTGAGGCTGTAGCTGGTCAAGGCTATTGCCGCGCCTGCTAAAATGACACTTAATAAAGCGGCTAAACTGAGGAAGCGTTTTCCTCGATTTAAAGCTTGTTCGATAGAGGGTAAGCCATCTTCCAAAGTACGAATACGTTCACTGACCTTGAGCTGAGGCTTTAGCCATATTTTAAACTGATTTATAGCGGCACTATTACCTACATATAATTGACTAAAACTAGCACGACTTGCAGGGGTTAATAAACCCGTGCTATCTAATTGATTCAAGGGCATTAATAATTTAGGGGCAAATTGAAAAGCTGATACGCCTTGGTCGGGCATTTTTGTAATGAGTTTAGATAGCTGAACATGACGCTTACCTAGCTGTACTATCGCATTAGTTTGCACACCTAATGCAACAAATAAACGTGATTCTGCCCAGACTTTATTATCATTGAGACTAGTCATTTTGGCTATTTCAGCTATGCCTGATAAACCATTGCTGGTTTCTAGTTCCCCTGTTAACGGGTAGTTTTTAGAAATAGCTTTAATCTGCGCTAATTGCATTTTATCGCCAAACGATACCATGCTGGGGAAGCTAATTACCTCTGCAAATTTTAAACCAAGTTGCTTGGCGTGCTCGATATAATGCTTATCAATTGGGCGTGAAGATGACAATACTAAATCGCCGCCCATGATTTGAGTCGCCTGACTACTCATGGCTTTATCAGCGCGATCAGTGAAGAAGCCAACAGCAGTAATTGCAATCACCGAAACCAGCAAGGCTAAGAACAATAAGCGCATCTCTGCAATGCGCCACACCTGTCGCCAATGTATCAAAAATTTAATCATGTGACTTACTCAACCTGCCATCAACAATACGATGATGATGCTCACAGCGGTTAGCCAGATCATTGTCATGCGTCACTAACACTAAGGTTGTGCCCATTCTTTGCTGTAAGGAAAATAATAAGCTAATAATTTCATCGCCTGTTTTATTGTCGAGGTTGCCAGTCGGTTCATCAGCAAAGAGGATTGCTGGGCGGCTTACAAAGGCGCGTGCTAAAGCAACTCGTTGCTGCTCTCCTCCTGAAAGTTGATTGGGCAAATGATTGATGCGTTCAGACAAGCCAACGTCCTCTAGTGCAGTATGGGCTAACTGCTCAATATCATCTTCGGCATGCGCTAGCTCTAGTGGTAAAATTACATTTTCTAAGGCGGTGAGATTGTCCATGAGATTAAATGATTGGAACACAAAGCCGACTTTACCAAGACGTAAAGCTGCACGTTGATCTTCATCTAAGCGAGAAATCTCCTTGTTAAATAATTGAATTTTGCCACTGCTAGGAGTATCTAAACCTGCCAGCAAGCCTAATAAAGTTGTTTTTCCTGAGCCTGATGCACCTGTAATTGCCACCGAAGACCCTTGAGAAATTTCTAAACTGATTCCATCTAAAATAATAAGATCATTTCCAGACTGCATGGGGATCTTTTTGCCTAAAGCATGGGTCGTAATGAGACTGTTGTTATTATTCAAAGTACTTACTCTTAGAAGTGTTTGTGCGCAATATAGAGGGATAAAATAATCGGCTTGATTAGGGAGTGTTCTCAATTAGCTTCAAGTGTGTAAAAATCCCTCTTAATATGGAAAAGAAATATGAAACAAGGTTTATTAACTGTCCAATGGGGACGATCTACCCTAAAAAACATCCTATTAATAATGGTGTTGCTTTTTAGCGTATCAAGCTTTGCTAAAGAAAAGCCAACGCGTTTATTGGTCTGGGGAGATAGCCTCAGTGCAGCTTACGGAATTCCTATTGAAAAAGGCTGGGTGAGCTTGTTGCAAAATGAGTATAAAAATATCACCGTCATCAATGGCAGTATTAGTGGCGAAACGACACAGGGCGGACTTACACGTTTACCCGATGTTCTTAAAAAATATCGGCCTAATATTGTTTTAATTGAGCTGGGTGCGAATGATGGTTTGCGTGGATTAGCGATTAAGAGGATGCGAGAAAATTTGCAAAGTATGATTGAAGCAGCGCAGAAGGCGGGAGCAAAAGTGATTTTGGCAGGCATGAAAATACCGCCTAATTATGGCTTTAAATATACGCAGCTTTTTGAGAAAACTTATGTGGAGCTTGCCACAAAATATAAAATATCGCTTATCCCTTTCTTGCTAGCAGATATTGCAGATAAATTTGAGTTAGTTCAGGCGGATGGCTTGCATCCTACAGCTGAGGCGCAGGTAATTATTTTGCAGAATGTGCGGGAGTTTGTTGATGGCGTTTTAGTTGATTGAAAATGGCAGCAGGGTAGAGACGCTGTTGAATACAGCGTCTCCATAGAAGTTTAAAGTTAACCTTTCATAGCATTAAAAAACGCTTCATTTGTCTTTGTGCCTTGTAGGCGTTCAAATAAGAACTCCATGCCTTCAATTTCATCCATAGGGTGCAAGAACTTACGTAATACCCATAAAGACTGCAACTCTTCGTCGCTGACGAGTAAATCTTCGCGACGTGTTCCTGAGCGATTGATGTTAATGGCTGGGAAGACGCGCTTTTCTGCAATACGTCTATCTAAGTGGATTTCAGAGTTGCCAGTACCTTTAAATTCTTCGTAGATAACCTCATCCATTTTGGAACCTGTATCAATCAAAGCGGTTGCCAAAATAGTTAAGCTACCACCTTCTTCTATATTACGCGCCGCACCAAAGAAGCGTTTAGGGCGATGTAGAGCGTTCGCATCAACACCACCTGTTAAAACCTTGCCTGATGAAGGAACAACAGTGTTATAAGCACGGGCTAAGCGGGTGATTGAATCAAGTAGAATAATGACATCTTGTTTATGTTCAACTAGGCGTTTAGCTTTTTCGATAACCATTTCTGCAACTTGCACATGACGGGTAGCAGGCTCATCAAAAGTGGATGAAACAACTTCACCACGAACCATACGTGACATCTCCGTTACTTCCTCAGGACGTTCGTCAATAAGTAGCACGATAAGGTATGAGTCTGGATGGTTGGTCGCAATGCTTTGCGCGATGTTTTGCAACATCATTGTTTTACCAGCTTTCGGTGGCGCAATAATCAGACCACGTTGACCTTTACCTAAAGGTGCAACAATATCGATAACACGCGCGGTAATATCTTCGGTACTACCATTGCCGCGTTCCATTCTCATCCGCTCATCTGGGTGTAATGGTGTTAAGTTTTCAAATAATATTTTATTACGCGCATTATCAGGTGCTTCAAGATTAATCATATCCACTTTTAATAATGCAAAATAACGCTCATTATCTCGTGGGGTGCGGATTTTTCCTGCGACCGTATCGCCTGTGCGTAAGCCAAAACGACGTATTTGACTAGGTGATACATAGATATCATCAGCTCCAGCAACATAGTTACTGTCTGCTGAGCGTAAAAAACCAAATCCATCTTGGAGAATTTCTAAGGTTCCATCGCCGTGTATGTCTTCACCTTTTTTAGCAAGTGCTTTGAGAATAGCAAAGATAACATCTTGTTTGCGAGCGCGTGACATACCAGTCACGCCAGATTCTTTAGCAATAGCTAAAATTTCAGAAGGAGATTTATTCTTAAGTTCAGTGAGATTCATTAGATTGGGTTTTTACGTGATTGGATAATATATTTAAAAAATAGTCCGAAAGGAGGTTTTTACAATAGTGATATTTGAAAATTCATCGCCAGAAATGACGTTATGAAAGAGCTCACCGTGCAAGGCTCTTAAGCCCCAGACTTGTGAATACGGTTAAGATAACATGCAGTTTTATATTAGTCCAGAAGAGGATGCTACTGGAAGCTGTAAATAGAAAAATTTAGAATGCTGTGTTGAGCTATTATTAAGGACTGGAAATTATTTTTAGCCCTTATTACATTTCCCGAGTTTTTAAGGAGGCTATCCTTCCTAGGAGGTCTCTTTAACTAGGTGGGAAATGTAATAGTGCTATTTAATAGATCTAAATATTTTGATCTAAAAAAGCTGTTAGCTGTGATTTGTTCAAAGAACCTACTTTAGTGGCTTCGACTTCACCATTTTTAAATAGCATCAGTGTGGGAATACCGCGAATACCATATTTTGGAGGCACGCCAGGGTTTTCATCGATATTTAATTTTGCGATAACAACTTTATCGCCATACTCTGTCGCTACTTCTTCTAAAAGTGGAGCGATTGATTTACAAGGACCACACCATTCTGCCCAGTAATCGACAAGTACTGGTAGGCTATTGTTTATAACATCTTCTTCAAAAGAGGCATCACTTAAATGAACTATACTCACGGTTGTTTTTTCTCCATTAACCATTTTAAAAAATCGCTTCTACGGTTAAATGCGGCTAATTTAGTCATCATTTGTAGAGTGTAAAAGAGATATTGTATGGGAAGTACCAGAAAATAAGTGATACTACCTGAAAAGCATTTTTAGCTTGTTTGTCTTAACTATAGCGTTGAAGGGACATAATTCAAGCATTACAGGTGGAGATTTTTACCTGATGTTGATACTTAAAGGATAAACACGCTTGTTATAAACCCTCTATCTTATTCAAGGAACTTCTTTATCTTAGCTCAGGTCATTAGCTAAAAGGCATACACTTTATGCTGCGGAATAAAATTTTATCTCTAGGGAGAATATCAAAAATGCTATCACTAAAAAAAATCGCATTAGTATTGGGGACTACAGCTTTATTGTTGAGTCAATCTGTTTTTGCTTTACCAGAAGCGTTAACTGCAAATTATAGCGTACACAAAGGCTCCTTGTATTTAGGTGATATGAAACTCACATTGAGCTACGCAGGAAATCAGTATCATTATTATAAAGATACTCAGGCTAAGGGCTTTGCAGCATTGATCACTAAGGCTTCTATTAAAGAAAATGTGGATGGGATTTTTAACGGCAACAGTCTAAATCCTACAAAATACTATTTTAAGCAATCGACTCGAAAAAGTACGCGTATTGAAAATACTCGTTTCTCAGGAGTGAATGCTAAAGGTACTTATAAAGACAAGGGTTATGATTTAAAACTGCCCAAAGGTACATTAGATAGAGCCTCACTTGAGCTAGCTCTTGCCAATGATATTAGCAATAAAAAACCTGTCTTAAGTTATAATGTCATGGAAAGAGGTGAGTTAAAAAAATATATTTTTGAGCGCTTAGGAGAAGAAATGCTTAGCACGCCCAGTGGTAGTTTTACAACAACCAAGGTAAGCGTTGTACGTTCAGGCAATAAACGCTCAACAACCTTTTGGCTAGCAAAAGAGTTAGGTTATATGCCTGTGAAAATCATTCATAAAGAAAAAAATGATGTGATTTCTACAGTTATCAAAAGTTATAAAACTAGTTGATATTTTTGTTATCAAGGGACCAGTAAACAATGAAAAAAATTGGTTTAATCGGTGGTATGAGCTGGGAGTCTACCGCAAGTTATTATCGACTAATTAATGAAGCCGTCAAAGAAAAAATGGGTGGCTTGCATTCGGCAGAGCTGTGTCTTTATAGTGTGGACTTTGCCGAAATCGAGGCTTATCAACATGCGGGAGACTGGGATAAGACTGCTGCTATCCTAATTTATGCTGCACAAAGTCTAGAAAAAGCAGGCGCAGAGGGTATTATTCTTGGCTGTACTGAAATTGCGTTGTTGGTAAGACCAGAAGATACCTCGACCATCTTGTTTGATACCACCAAAATACACGCCTTAGCAGCCGTTGACTGGGCTTTGTCGTAAATTACCTGTTGTGAATAAAAAAATAAAACACGGTGGAAACTTGCGTGAAGCGGCAGTGCTTTATGATATTCCTCTAGAAAACTGGATGGATTTATCCACAGGTATCAATCCTCGTGCGTGGCAGACTCCCGAAGTTCCTAGCTCGGTATGGCAGCGCCTACCTGAATCTAATGATGGCTTATTGTCTGCGGCACAAAATTATTATGCTTGTGACGACTTACTCGCCGTTGCAGGCTCACAGTTTGCTATTCAATCCTTACCCTATTGTCGTCAACATTCACGTGTCGCCATTGTTAGTCCGTGTTATGCCGAACATCCTTATTGGTGGCGGCAGGCAGGGCACGATGTTTTACTTATATCTGCAGATGAAGTGGAGCAATATTTACCAGATATTGATGTGCTTTTACTCATCAACCCCAATAACCCTGATGCACGTTTGTGGCCGCTGTTATTATTGCAGCAGTGGCATCAACAGTTATCAGCCCATGGTGGTTGGTTAGTTGTCGATGAGGCTTTTATGGATAGCACTCCGCAGCATAGTATTTTATCGCTGTATCCAAATATCCCGCAGGGCTTGATTGTACTGCGTTCGATTGGTAAATTTTTTGGTTTAGCGGGTATCAGACTTGGTTTTCTCGCAGCTCCCAGCAAACTATTAACTAAAGTAGAGCAAATGCAAGGGCCATGGGCGGTATCTCATCCTGCGCGCTGGCTTGGTACGTTGGCACTTTCTGATCAGCAATGGCAGAAAGAAAGTCGAGAGTTATTGCTAGAACAAAGCAAAAAACTACATAAAACACTTTCTCCCTATTTTCATAATATTCAATGTAGCAATTACTTTTGTTACTTCCAACATCCTCAGGCAAGACAAATAAAACATCAATTAGCACAGCAAGGAGTTTGGACTCGGTTGTTTGAAAACCCATCTGCCATTCGTTTTGGTTTGCCCAAAAATGATAAGGAATACCGTCGATTAGAGCGATTTTTTTCTCAACTCTTTCATGAAATAAAATAAGTGAATGCCTAATTATAAAATAAATTCATTTGAAATCATTGGTTTACTTGTCTATATCCGTTTGCCGTAAATATTAATAATTCTTCTTTAATTAGCAAATAAGTATATGCTAATATGCGCGCATTACTAACTACCCCTCAAATGAGGGATTGCTAAATTATATGAACATTAAACACTTTCTTAAACTGACGATGTCAGCATTATTATTTATCGCTAGCATAATGATCAACACTAGTTATGCAGCTCCAGATCGAAACCATAATAATAGGGCTATTGATTCCACTACTAGAGGTGAGGTAGCTAAGATTCAACGACAGCTAAGAAAAATTGAGAAAAAACGCTATATTGGACCACGCTCTAGCTTTGTACGGTTTTCACCAAAAAATAAAAAACTAAGAGTGAAGAAGCGAACTAACGTATTAAAAGTAACGGCAACAGCTTATACATCACATGTTGCACAGACAGATAGCACACCTAATATAGCGGCATGGGGTGATAGATTGCGCCCAGGTATGAAAGTAATCGCGGTATCGCGTGACTTGCTAAATATTTATGGTCTTAAGCATGGTACTAAAGTACGCATTAAAGGTCTATCTGGTGAATACTTGGTGTTAGATAAAATGAACAAGCGCTGGAAAAAGAAAATCGATATTTATATGGGTAAAGACCTACATAAAGCCTATAAGTGGGGACGTCGTAAGGTAGAGCTTCGCTGGAGCTTATAAGGACTACGGTGGAATAAAAGTCTTAAAAAAAGAGTCCCTATACATCTGTATAGGGATTTTTTGGTTTTAGGGATAAAAAAACCAACGATATGTTGGTTTTCCTGCTATATTTTTTAAATATACAAAACAATAATCTGATCTTTTTGCTGGAAAAACAGTATGCGCAAGTACTGAGAAACGTCCTATTAAAGGACTATGCAAAAAGTTCACACAATCGATGACATAAGGGTTTTCATCATGCAGGGATCTTTTCGCTTCTTTATCGCACTCCTACTTTTCACTTTGTTATCTTCTGCTTGTAATAAAGATGCTAAAAAGCCTCTTCCTGAAAAGCAAGAAGAGGCATCAAGTTCTGTTATAGAAAATAAACCGACGAGCGAAGAAAATACTGAAATAGAGCTTAGCCAAAAAAAAGATCAAGCGGAATTTAATTGGTTTAAACTAAGTGGTTGGCATACGCAGGGTG
>DQSN01000216.1 GCA_015663245.1 Leucothrix mucor | reverse complement strand
TTATAATTTGATGGAATAAACCGCATTCATTGTTGTTTTTTTGAGCTTAATACAAGCTTAACACAGTACAGATAATAAGCATAAAGCAAAATATACTTTATATAAAAATAACTTATTTGCTTTTTAAATTCTATTCACTAAAGGAGCATTAAATATTCTAGGGAGTTTGTTGGTTAACACAAGATAGAAGAGACTGTGCAAGTATTAAGAAAAAGCATCTCTCTTATCAGGAGGGTATTGTGAAAATACATTCGCAAGAAGCGCACCATGAATCAACTGCTATCGTACCTTGGTACATCCTACATTTTAATTTACAACACCTTCATCAAGGGGAAATTAAAAACGAGTACTTGTACAGTCTTAGAAGCAAAGCTCATTGCCGTTATGGCACATTACAAACAACAACAGCTCTTTTCGGTGCAGGATGACCTTCGATTGTTTTATTTTTATCATTAGGGTCAAGGAAGTCGGCGAGTGACTCATAAGTCATCCACTCGGTACTACGTTGCTCATCTGTACTGGTTTGGTTGAGATCAACGACACGAATATTGATGAAGCCTGCGCGTTGCAGCATACGGGTTAATAAATCAACAGAGGGAATAAACCAAACATTGCGCATTTTTGCGTAGCGATCTTCTGGTAACAACAGCGATTGTTCATCGCCATCAATAATAAGTGTTTCTAAGATTAACTCACCACCTGCACGTAAGAAATAACGTAGCTCCTGCAAGTGCGTAATGGGTGATTGACGATGATATAAAACGCCCATCGAGAAAACACTATCAAAGCCTTTACCACTGTACTTTCTGGTAAATGCGGGTAGTTCCTCACCCTTTAGTGGTAATAGGTGAATGGGTAAATCTGCCCCTGCATAATGTTTCATAATGTGAAACTGGGCTAAAAAAAACTGACTAGGATCAGCCCCCACAACAAGCTGCGCGCCCTCCCCTAGCATTCGCCACATATGGTAGCCATTGCCACAGCCAACATCTAAAACTAAGCGATTATTTAGAGGAGAGATATGATCCTTTACCCGTTGCCACTTCCAGTCTGAATGCCACTCAGTATCAATACGAATACCAAATAATTCATAAGGCCCTTTTCGCCATGGATGAAATTGTAATAATATTTCTTTAAGTTGCTTGAGGCTTGCTTCATTAGCGTCTTCTGCAATACCTAAACGTATTCTATCGGCATTAATATCAACATCCGCGGCTTTGATGTCAGGTAAAGACGCTAATAAACCTTGCCACTCAGCCATCTTTCCATGAAAGCGTTGTTTAAAAATACCCTCTAATTGCTCGGGTAAAATTGCTAACCAATCCACAAGATCAGTCTGTTCTAAATGTTGGTATAAAGTTTTGAATTCAATCATAGATAGGATTAGGATTAGAAATTAATATTTTAAAGCAATTAAAGAGGAGAAATTAAAGGCTTGAAACCATTGGTGAACTTGAGAAAAACCTGCGTCTATCAAGCGGTCATGGTGAGTATTAAAGGTATCGGGAATTAATACATTTTCAATGGCTGCACGTTTCTGGCTAATTTCTAACTCACTATAACCATTAGCGCGTTTAAATTCATGATGCCAATTAATAAATAGTTCATTGATTTCATCATCTTTACCCATGAGCTTTTCAGAAAGAATCAGCACTCCACCTTTGCATAGGCCCTTATAAATTTTTGTCAATAAGTCTATACGTGTTTCAGGTGGCAAGAACTGTAGAGTGAAATTAAGCACGACGACAGAGGCATCTTCAATATCGATATTTTGAATATCATCACAGATTAGTTCAACAGAAGCGGCGGGCATATGACGCTTGAGCTTGAATTCACAGCGCTTAATCATTGCCGCCGAGTTATCCACACAAATATGTTGTAACGATAACTCTCTGGTTTGCCGATGCACCGATAAGGTTGCTGCACCGAGCGAGCAGCCTAAATCATAAACTCGCGATTGATCTTGCGCATAGGTGCTAGCCAGCACACCGAGCATAGCAATGATGTTTTCATAACCAGGAATGGAGCGGCGCAACATATCGGGGAATACATCGGCGACCGCCTCATCAAAGGAAAAATCTGCAACCGACTCTCTGGCGACAGAGAACAAATCATCTTGTTTCACGCTTATAACTACTCTTGACCCTGCCATTGAGTATCAGCGGCTAAGCGCTCATATTTGATATGTTCTGCGGTACGTTTACCTGCATCTTTACCCATAAAATAGAGGTAAGGTCCTACAATTGCAGCAGGGCTTGCTAGTGTGGTGCTGTCTTCAAGCGGGAAATTCAAACGACGCATTTGCGTGTTTAAAGGTCCTGTATCAATGCTGTTTATACGAATAAACATTTCATCCCGATCATATTCATCGGCAAGAATATCCATCATTGCATCCATGCCAGCTTTGGCAATACCAAAAGCACCGTTGTAAGCTTTACGACCTGCATGGGCAGACATCACAATCGCAGGATCTTCTGCTTTTTCTAAGAGCGGCAAGCACGATTTGGTAATAAGAAAGTTGGCATGCAGATTAACGGTGAGTGTTTTTGACCACAGTTCAGCCTCGTATTCCTTAAAGGGAATAAAAGCGGGCAACCACCCTGCATTTAATACGATACCATCTAAGCGACCCAACTCTTTTTCAATCGTTTCTGCCATTGTCATATAGTCATTGACGTTAGCACCTTCCATATTCAGCGGATAAATAGCAGGCTCTGGACCACCAGCTGCAATAATTTCATCATAAATAACTTCTAAGGGCTTGATGGCTTTACTCAACAGCACAATGGTTGCGCCATAACGCGCATAGGCAAGCGAGATGGCACGGCCAATCCCATCGGATGCACCTGTTATCAAGATAACTTTATCTTTTAATAAACCGTCCTCGGGGACATATTGCAGTAGTTCTTCATTACTTAACATTGGGCTTACCTCGCATTTATTGCTCTATCGCTTTATCTAATTGTTTTTTCATTTCAATTGCTTGGTCTTGAGACTTTGCCGCATCTTCTGCGGTATCTTGTGATTCATCGTCCTGATAATAATAGTCATATGACTTTTGCATCTCATTGGTGAATCGCCATGCATCATTATAAGATAGGCCACTCTTCTCAGGAATGATAATTTTCACATACAAGTCTGTTTTATGCTTTTCCTGTAATTTAGCCAGTTTACGGGCTAACTGTTTGCGTGTAACAGACTCGTACTCACCGTCTGGGTGAGAGCGTAAACGATAAATGCTACGCCCTCCCCGTTTGCTATAGGTCGCAGTTACCACAAACTTGCCTTGTGATGAGCGTGCTGGACGTAATAGCTTTTGATATTTTTTATCTAAACTATCCATCTCACCTTGTAAGCTTAATAACTTAGTTTCTTCACTCTCACGTGTTTTTTTCAAATCAGCATATTGTGTTGATATCTCATCTAAAGTGGTTTTCAAAGTATCAAACTGTGATGACTTGTCCGCTAGAGTGGTCTGCAAAGTCGAAAATTGAGATGATTTCTCCGTTAAGGTAGTCTGTAATATTGCCATTTGAGCTTGTAAATCGGAAAATTTAGATTTCTGGCTACCTTCTTGCTGCTGTAACGCTACGACCGCTTTCTTGCTTGCCGCTAACTCATCTAAATTTGCTTGTTGTGCGTTGTGCAACGTTGCTATTTGCGTATTTTTATCTTCAAGCTGTTGTTTATATTTTTCTTCTAAAGCAACAAGGCTATTATTTTTTTCATCCAACTGCTGTTGACGTTGCTCTACCACCGTATTTAATTGTTCAATATCCTGCTGACTTTTAAGCAAGGCCGATTGGCTGGTTTCAGTCTCTTGCTTAGCACTGCTGAGCTGAGTATTCAAGACTGAAAGTTGCTGTTTAAGCTGCTGCAACTGCTCTTCTAAGGTCGTATTCTCCACCTGTGTATCTTCTGCTATCGAGGCCGCTAATTGCTCTGCTTGCATACTCGCTTTCAGATTTTCAACCAAGTGATAGTTATTGATGATGACCGAAACAGTGATTAACAAAAATATCATCACAATCACCATCATAATATCGGTGAAGGATGGCCAAAAGCTATCCTCAGTGACATTATGATTTTCAAAGCTGGTATTAGCCCCTGGAAAGCCAAAACTCATAATCTAAAGCCTCGTTTCTTTTCAAGCACGACAGGTTCTAACTCAGGGCTAGGGTCTCGCTCCACAGGAGGCAAACGAAAACCCTCACGAATGAGCGTGATGACCTCATTCATTCCTGTATTTGTAACACCTTTATGCAAATCATTAACCGCTTGCTGCAACTGCGCCCCTGCTTTGATGAAATCACCCTCTACCTGCGCAATACGATCCGCTGATTTATTCAGGGCGATGGTTAAATTGGCAACATGGCGAATCAAAGATTCTTCTGAATGACTTATTTTTGGCAGCATATAAAGAGTAGTTGCATCTTCAATGCCACTTAACAATTGCACCCGTGAATCATTGAGACGCATGTAAAAGTACGCAAAGACAATAAAGCAAACAATCGCGCTCATCGTCGTGCTTAAAGCAGAAGACATACCGCCAATAATGACACTCATCTCTTTAGCCCCTTCTGGAGAGCCAAGTAAAGAAGATGCTCCAACCAGTGCTAAAGAAAGTGAGACCACCGTACCAAAGACACCCGCTAAAATTAAGACGCTATGTACAAAGCGAACCAGTGTTAAACGTGAGCTTTCATTAGCATTTAGGGTTGCAGCTAAAGCGGCTTGATTAACGGGGGAACCTTGCTGGTTAATCCAGCGCACTGCTTGATAACGCTGTACTGCTAAAGCTTCTGAAGATAGACGTGCGACAGGGTCGCTAACATCTTCTTGTAAGTATCCCACTAAACGCTGCAAAGTTTGGTGCTCATTAACATACCGCAATAGAGTAATCACCATGCGGAACATGCCTAATAAAAACAGCAAAATAATCACACCATTTAATACCACGCCTGTTAAATTAATGTCGCCCGATGAATACAAAGCTCCAACGTTATCTTTAAAGATAAATAATAATACTGCAACAACAACCAAGAAAACAACAATTTGAAACAAGGTGCTACGCGCACTATTTTTACTAATATTCATAAAATAAACCTAATTGAAACGACTTCATGCCACTCATGCCACCTTAACAAAATTTTTACTGACACCTGATTACACTGATCTAATAATCTGTATCCAAATACTTATTTCAGGCGTATATGGGAATATAAGCATGAAATTTACAACAAAGGTACATCAGATGGTCGCAGGGAACTTACTCCTATTACCAACACTCCTATAATATACTGGTGGATTCTACGTGATACGCACCTATGTTGACCATAATATTAAATTAAAAATAATTTAGAGGACTCTTTAATGAAGCAACTTAACCCTAAAACACTTTCAGCTAAACACTTTTTTGCACAGTCACTTATCGCCACAACCGCATTTTTATTACTCAACTCAGCCGCGCTTGCGTTTACTGACATTAAAGGCAAAAAGGTAGAGCTAGAAAAGCAATTAGGCGGTGGTAAATGGTCTATCGTCGAAATTTGGGCATCAGACTGTCATGCCTGCCGTCTACATATGCCTTCAATGGTTAAGTTTGATGGGAAATTAGAAAATGCACGCATTATCGGTGTTACGCTAGACGGGCAAGAAGGCATTGAGGATTCAAAATCTTTCATTAAAAAGTTTGATATGAAATTTAAGAATATTATCTCCAACCCCATCGAAGTAAACGCTTGGATGCAGAAAAATGTAGGCGAGTCGCTTATCGGCACACCGACTTTTATGATTTTTGACCCTGAAGGAAAACTAGCGGCAGCTCAGCCAGGCCCTGTTGCAACAGATTCTTTAGAAACCTTTATCAAAGAAAACTCGGTAAAAGAAGAGCAAAAAATATAAGGAACTAACAAGACTGCCAGTAGTCTATCTTTATATGATGTTTCTCTGGATAAGAAATATCAAACTTTAATATTAAAAATAAAAAGCTCCCCCTTTCTTTGATGATAGACAGGGGGAATATTTTTACCCCAACTCCTATCATCCTTCAGACGAACTAACCCCCATTCACCTTTGATTTCTCCCTAGCTAAAAACCATACAACAAGCCCAACCACCAACCCCCAAAATGCACTACCAATTCCAAACAAAGCAATACCCGACGCGGTAATCATAAAGGTTAACATAGCAGCATCACGCTCTTTTTTATCAACTAAAGCATCCGCTAGCGAATTGGCTATTGTGCCTAATAATGCTAACCCTGCAATTGCTAGTACTAACTCTTTTGGGATTGCGGTAAACAATATAACTACGGTTGCACCAAAAACGCCTGTTAACAGATAAAATAAACCTGCCCAAACTGCCGCAATATAGCGGTTTTTAGGGTTTGGATCGGCTTCTTCGCCCTGACATATTGCGGCAGTAATTGCAGCAAGATTAAAAGCGAAGCCTCCAAAGGGTGCTAATACGATGCCTAGCAATCCTGTCCAACCAATAATTGGCGAGATAGGGACATCATAATGATTGGCTTTTAACGTGGCTAAACCTGGAATGTTTTGTGATGCCATCGTAACAACAAAGAGAGGCAGACCAACACCTATCATTGCTTGCCATGAAAACTCGGGAATGATTAAAACAGGCTGGGCTAACTGCCAGTTTATTTTATCTAATTGTAAAGAACCTTGAAGACCCGCAACCGTTAATCCAAGCAATAATACTAATGGAATCGCATAGCGTGGAGAGAAAAACCGTCCAACAAGAAAGACTAACAACATGGTTCCCACCAGCAAAAACTCAGTTTGTAGGGAAACAAAAGCATCTAAACCAAAACGTAAAAGTACCCCCGCTAGCATTGCCGATGCTAATGATCGTGGAATTTTTTTCATTATTTTTTCAAACCAACCACTAAAACCTGCAACGGCAATTAACAGTGATGAAAATAGAAATGCCCCGATAGCCTCCTGCATCGTCACCCCCGATAAACTCGTCACCAATAAGGCTGCACCTGGTGTAGACCAAGCCGTGAGTATAGGTTTTTTATACCAAAGTGACAGGCCGATACTGCTCACGCCCATTCCAATTCCTAAGGCCCATAGCCATGAGCTCATTTGTTCAGGCGTTGCGCCCGCCGCCTCTCCTGCTTGAAAAATAATAGCAACCGAACTGGTATAACCCACTAATACAGCAATGAATCCCGCAGATACTTGGGAGATATTTAATGATTTAAACATGCTTATTATTCCTTTAGGAATTTCTGATTAATATTGTTTAGATTTAGGCTGAGAAAATTTCATCTTATCTGACTGGATAAAATAAAAAAATAGGCTACACATTATTATAAGTAAGCGATTGGATGAGTAGCAAATGAGTTTCAACAGGTATTAATCTACACAAAAGCAAAATCTTTAGTTTACTGCTAAACTTTTGTTACATTTTAACCCAAGGAGATAATGACTATGAGCGATACACCAGCAATGCCCGATAAGGATGGTTATTTTGGAGAATATGGCGGACAAATTATTCCTCCTTCTTTGATTGAGATTATGAATCAAATCAATGATGCCTACGAAGAGATCCGCCAAACAGCGGCTTTTCAGGATGAGCTAAATGATTTATATGCTAACTACGTGGGTCGCCCTAGCCCTATTTATCATGCTAAAAACTTGAGTAATAAATTAGGTGGCGCCCAAATTTATTTGAAGCGGGAAGATTTAAACCACACGGGTGCTCATAAGATCAATCACTGCCTTGGTGAAGCATTGCTCGCCAAACACATGGGAAAAACCAAAGTTTTGGCTGAGACTGGCGCAGGTCAACATGGTGTGGCACTGGCTACAGCTTGTGCTTTAGTTGGGATAGATTGTGAAATTCACATGGGTGAGGTTGATATTAAAAAAGAGCATCCTAATGTGACTAAAATGAAGATTTTAGGCTGTAAATTAGTACCCGTAAGCCGAGGAACCAAAACACTTAAAGATGCTGTAGATAGTGCTTTTGAAGAATATTTAAAAGACCCTATTAATTCTATTTACGCAATTGGCTCAGTAGTTGGTCCACACCCCTTCCCTAAAATGGTCAGAGACTTCCAAAGCGTGGTTGGTAAAGAGGCTCGCGCGCAGTTTTTAGCGGATCATAATAAGTTGCCCGATATTGTGATGGCGTGTGTGGGTGGCGGCTCTAATGCGATTGGTATATTCACAGAGTTTTTACCCGATGAGTCCGTTAAATTAATCGGCGTAGAACCCGCAGGAAAAGGTTTAGATACACCCGATCATGCCGCCACACTCACACTAGGAACCAAAGGTGCGATTCATGGTTTCAAATGCTACAACTTGCAGGATGACGCAGGTAATCCCCTACCTGTTTACTCCATTGCTTCTGGTCTAGATTATCCTGGTGTTGGCCCTCAGCACTGCTTGTTAAAAGACCTTGGACGGGTGAGTTATCAGACCATTGATGATAAAGATTGCTTAGATGCCTTTATGGAGCTATCACGCACTGAAGGTATTATTCCCGCACTAGAAAGTGCCCATGCCGTTGCCTATGCCATGCAAATAGCGGGCGACATGAGTAGTGATCAAGATATCCTAATTAATCTTTCAGGGCGTGGTGATAAGGATGCTGATTTTGTTGCGGATGTTTTAAGTTTGTAAGTAAAGTCCCTCGCTTTAGAGGTTTAAAATTTTGGATGTATATTGAACTACCCTCTATACGCTTAAAGCCACCAATTCCTATCACTTGGAAGCGGTGGCTTTATCATTATGATAGACTTCAAATATGAAGAAAACCGCACATAAATTTCGTCGATTACTCGCTTTTGGCATCGCCTTAGCGACCTTACTGTTATTACTTTTTATATTCTTTGCAACACGTTCTGCACTGGATGTCTGGGAACGTATCCAAAACTTACCCGATGCCTTTTTTTACGGCTACCTTGCTTTAATTGCTTTTGTAGTTTTATTTAGTATTTGGCTTATCGTTAAGTTGTTACGCCCTAGTTCCAACAAGGCGTTTATCCGTGAGCAAGAAAAAGTTAGTCAAGAAACAGTATTAAAAGAGCTGGATGATGCAGAAAAAAGTGGTATGGATACCCGCGAGTTACACCGTGAAATTGAGGTATTAGAAGAGAGAAAAAAGAGTGGTTCTATTTACGTTGCCGTCTTTGGGGATGTTAGCACAGGCAAATCATCAATCATCAAAACACTGTTACCTGACGCAGAAATTTTAACGGATGTGCGTGGTGGCTCCACACAAGAAATTAGCGAATACATTTGGACTTCACGCTCAGGTGATCAATTAATTCTGACTGATTTACCAGGTCGCAGCGAGGCAGATGGTAGTCTTGATGAACTGGTACACGATGAGGCGGTGCGTTCACAAATTGTTATTTATGTGACGGACTCTGACCTTTCGCGCAGTCAGTTTAATGATATTTTGACCTTGCGCAGTTATGGCAAGCCAATGATTGTTGCATTAAATAAGAGCGATCGTTTTAATGACGAGGAAAAAGAATTACTGGAAACACGTTTTTATCAGCAGTTTGAAAATGATGATGATAATAAATCTATCCAGTTAGTTTTCATCCAATCAGGTGGCTCAGAAGAAGTGGTAAGAATCTATCCTGATGGGCGTGAAGAAAAGATCATTCGCCCCCGTAAAGCAGATATTTCCAGTTTAGCGTATGCCTTACAAGAAGAAATTGACTCTCAAAGTGAGCTGCTCGAAAACTTACGAGATGCCAGCGTCTTTGTCTTGGTTAAACAAAAATTAGATCATGAAAAAATAGCCTTTCGCCAGAAAAAAGCAGCTAGCATTGTCACTAGCTCAACACGCAAAGCAGTACTTGGCGCAATGGCTTCGGTGAGTCCTGGTACAGATTTAATCATCCAAGGTGTATTAGGTACTCAAATGGTGAAACAGCTTTGTGAATTATATGGTGTTTCAGTCCGCCAACTGGATATTGAGAAGTTTTTTAGCTTTAGCCAAGGGCAAATTAAAAAGAGCGTGCCTCTATTGCTGATGGTTGCAGGTAATGGCATGAAGGCCTTTCCTGGGGTTGGTACGGTAGTAGGTGGAGCCACTCATGCGGTTGCTTACGGTTTGATTTTTGATGCTTTAGGCAATGCTGTTACAAAAACATTAGAAGAACGCGGACAATTACGGGCTGCACCTGCCGCCATTACCTTTAAGGAGATGCTGAATGAAAACTTGGAAGGACGTGCAAAGTTATTTGCCAAGCTGGTTCTCGACCACAGAAAAAAGTAGTTCAGATGAGTCGTCGACAAAAAATACAGGTGATACACATCTAGGGCTTGCTAAAGAAAGTCTACAACAGTTACTCAGTGATAAACGCGTGCCAGATAAAGTGCGTGACTCGCTGCGTGATGATTATCAACAGCTACGCACTATGCTAACTAAGCTTGAGCAAGGGCATTTGCATGTTGCGGTATTTGGTCGCGTGAGTGTGGGCAAATCATCGGTATTGAATGCCTTGTTAGGTCGTGAAGCTTTTAGTGTGAGCATTTTACACGGTGAAACGACTAAGTCTTCGATGAAAGAATGGCAAGAAATTGATGCAGGCGGTATTTATCTGATCGATACGCCTGGGATTAACGAGATAGATGGTGAAGAGCGCGAACGCCTCGCCCATGAAGTTGCTAGTCGTGCCGACTTATTACTGTTTGTAGTTGATAGCGATTTAACCGAGGTTGAGTTATTAGCCCTTAAAAGCGTCGCGGAAACTAAGCGCCCGATTATTCTCGTGGTGAATAAATCAGATCAATATAACGAATCTGAATTATTGCAACTCCGCAGTATTATCCGTGAGCGTGTTGCAGGTTTAATCGCACCTGAGAATATTGTCTTTGCTGCCGCCTCGCCGACGAAACAAACTATTATTATGGTGGATGACGAGGGTAATGAGACAGAAACTACCCGCCAGCGCCCTATTGATATCATCAATCTAAAATCACGCCTGTGGGATATTATAGAAGCAGAAGGCAAAACCTTATCCGCTCTTAATGCGTCTTTGTTTGCGGGCAACTTAAGTGAGCAGGTCGGTCAACGAATTTTGCAAACACGCCAAGAGATCGGTGGAAAAACCATAAAGATGTACTGTGTCGGCAAAGGTGTCGCCGTGGCACTGAACCCTATACCAATCGTCGATTTAGTCGCTGCGGCAACTATTGATGTTGGCATGGTTATCCATTTATCAAAGATTTACGGCTTGGAAATGTCAAAAACCGAAGCGGGAGACTTGATAAAAACCATTGCGGCACAAATGATCTTATTATACGGCGCATTTTGGGTCGTACACGTAGCATCATCAGCTCTTAAAATTGGTACGGTGGGATTATCAACCGTTATTACTGCTGCTACGCAAGGTGCTATCGCATGGTATAGCACCCTCATTATTGGGCGTGTAACAGAAACCTATTTAGCAAAGGGTAAGTCTTGGGGAGAAATTGGTCCTAAATTGGCGGTACAAGATATTCTTGATAGTCTGGATCGGGATTCGGTAATGAGTGAAGCGAAAGAAGAGATCATGCGTTACTTAAAAAAAGGAAAATAATGAACAACCGAAAATTAATTCGTGTCCTCGCTACTTTAGTTGTTGCCGCAGGTGTTGGTGGCTACAATTATTTAACAAAAGATAAAAACTATAATGAAAATACCAGTCCAACGACTAATAGCGCAAGTACTAAAGCGCCAGATGTTGATAATCAAGCACAAGTCCTTAAACGCATTAGAAAAGAACGTGAAAACCCTCGAGCTAGATTTTGGCTAGAAACACAAGGTCAAGTGATTAAAGTTTTGAAAGATGATACCAAGGGTAGTCAGCATCAAAAATTTCTCCTTAAACTTGCACCTGATATTACCTTATTAGTAGCTCACAATATTGATTTGGCTAAACGTGCGCCTGTCAAAAAAGGTGATCCTGTGAAGATTCGTGCGCGCTATGAGTGGAATAATCGTGGAGGAGTATTGCACTGGACGCATCACGATCCGAAGGGTAGAAAAGAAGGTGGCTGGATTTATGCAGGCGGGAAGTATTATAAATAATGCTATCACTCCCGTTGGGGGCGTTGCACACAGTGCAGCGTTCCCATTGAGTTTTACATATAACGAATACGCGAGCCAATAAACTCTTTTTTATCCAAAGAGCTATCATTGTTCTTATCCATTTTATCAAACTCTACTTTCATTCTGCTCCGTTGCATTTCTTTGTAGCCGATTGATTTGTCGCCATTAGCATCAACCGTATTAAAATAACTCAGGAATGAATTGGTGATTTTTTTAATATAATCAGATGATTAGTAGAACCACACTGATTTTTCACAAGTTATATGTGCCACTACGTATACCCCTAACATCACGGTATAAAACGATTAAACATCCCTAATGGTTTAGAAATACTTTGATTAAGACCTCTTACATCATGCTGCATATGGCTTGTTGATGCATTCATATCATCCATTGGAGCTCGGAGTGCTTCAACAGTAATTGTCATTTCACCCATGTTATTTGCTATCCCTCGAGAGGAGCGTGACATTGAATGAATATTACCTACCATTTTACCTACACTTCCAGACATATCATTTGCTGTGACAGAAATACTATCCATATTTCTTGAAATTGCATCAGACATTTTCACTACACTGGCTGACATTTTGTTTACATCGGTAGTCAATGATTGGATAAGATAAAAACCATAAGCCGCTAATAGTGCAAATGCCATTAATGCTGGATAAAGAATTATTTTTATTTTATTGCTTTGCCGTTCAACCTTTCTTTCAAAATATTGTAATTCTGTTGTTAAGCCAACAAGGTATTCTTTTTGTGTGTTAGTTTTTTTTGTATCCATACACTGATGTAAATTCCTAAGGGTCTTTGACGTAATAACCCCCAATGATACTGGCATTTCTCCTCTCACTCAAATAATCAGGACGCCTAATGTGATCTGATGAAAAAAACACCTAATATATAAAACCTCATCGTAAATTATATTTCAAGCAATGCTGTTCGCCCGTCCCTGAAAGCAGTTTATGCAGTACGACTTCTCCATTCACAAAGTAAACTAAACCTACATTGGGACGTCGAGTCAAAAAACGATCATATTCACTGTCTGACACCAGTCCTTTAACTTCTAGTTTCCACATAAGGTTGCTATTTAAAGGAAAGCGTAATGGTCTTAAACCACGCCGTACTGTTTTATCTTTTCTTTGATCGGAGATGACGGCTAAGCCATTCAATATATCGCTTCCTTTGGGACTATTATGAATTGCACTACTGGTTAACTGCAAACACTCTAAAGTATCTTCGCCATTGGAGTATTTAGCTTTATTTACAAAAGAATAGTGAACATCTCCTGATAAAAACACCACTTTTTTCACTTTCATTCTTAACAGTAGGCTATCTAAAAAATAGGCGAACCCTTTTTTATTCGCTATCCATGATTCAAAGTCGAGAACAGAAGCTGCTTGAGTAAAACGGTTAAGCATTTTTGTGCCACGAAATAGACGCATCACAGGCATCACAAAAGACAGCAGTCTTACAAAAACACTCTGCGCCCTTTCCATTGGATTAAACCCAATAACAGGCGTGCTGGATATAATCACGGGTGTCTTGCTGCTCTTATTAGCTTGAAGACGTGCCCATGTTACCCGTAACCAATCGATGGCATAGCGATCCATCAATGGTGCAGCATTATTTTTCCCTGTAAAATCACGTTGAGTTCGAGTATCCAGCACAATAATGGGTGGATCAGTTGGTAAACTGTATGACCAACGGCGGTGTTTCCAGAGATATAAGTCATAATATTCACAAAGTTGATCACTTTCGGTATGCGCCAAATGCATTTGAATAACAGCATTTAAGTCATCGTTCAGTGCATCTTTACTATTGCCAATATGCTGGAAGACATAATAAGCCGCCATTGCATTTGAGACTATGCGCCGCCCTGTAGGGTTAAAACGTATAGTGTCATACCAATTACTGGTTAGATTCCAATCATCAGTTACATCATGGTCATCAAAGATCATATAGGTCGATATATTTGCTAATGCTCGGCGTACATCAGGCAAAGTTTTAATGAATGACTGTAGATATTTATTATCAGTTTTTAGCTGCCAATCAGGTCTATTACCAAAGACAAACAAATACATCGCGGCATATTCACCGAAGGTAATGAGGTGATTCTCCGTTTTCGATGAGGTCAACCCACAGTTTAAATCTTTTAGTACTTCCTCGCGCGTTCCTGAACCTAGGTCGCTAGGTTTACAAATACCTGGTATGGAAATTTCCTCACCCATTAACTCTACTGCTTTAGAGGCTAATAAAGACAATAGCTCAGGGGCAACATCGTCTGCATAAATTTGATCGCCTGTTAGAAACAAATGCGAAGGTCGTTGTGATAAATCTGCTTGGGTCTGTTCCAAGTGTTTAGCTAATACGGCTAAAGCATCAGGCGGAGGTGGTAAATTATTCTCTTTTGTTTCTTGGTCATGATGATCATATTTTGCCTCGCCATGTGGTTTACGACAAGAACCATGCGCTATAACACTGAGCTTTGAGGGTATATAAAAACTGGGAAAATCTGCACCTTGCAAGCAAACATCAGATAAGTCTGCACCAATTATGTTGTAGTACAATAATTTATCGACGGGAAATGATGATTTTTTTGCTAAATCAACTTGCAGTAAAGTAATCCATAAATTTGATTTTTTAGTACCAATTTGCTGTTGATTCACAAGCACTTCACATGTTTTTGGAATGATGCTCTTACAAGTCTCGTCAAACAGCTCAAGTTTATAATCAACTTGTTGATTTGAAGCAAGCCACACATACACTTGTGTCTTTGTCACCAAGCGTAAAATAGGCCCAGCTAATACTTTTTCTGCTATTGTCATTACTTTCATCCTTGGCAGATTATTTATTTTCTCCCTCATATTATGGAAGATCTAATCAAGTCCAATTATTTTATATTGATCAGGTATCCCCCTTCCTTTATAGACCATTAATTACTTTCTTATAAATTTTTAGTGCCAAAAACAGAATAATTCCCCCTTTTTTATTTATATTTTTATTAGCAATACGTTTTCAACGGATTGTTTATAGCAGTTTCTAGGAATAGTTGATAAATGACTGTTATTTAGTAACTATTATTAATTCGTTCAGCTTTGGTTAATATATGAACACTTATAGTACCTAGCATACAAAAAAACAACATAACGGCAGGTGCTCCATGAACTCAATCAGTTTTAAAAAAGTTAAAATGTATTATGCAAAACTAGGTTTTTCTATAACAAAATCAAAAGGGTATTTTTGTGCAGAAAGGAAGAGTAATAATATCTTTATTCAATCAAATCGTATTGATTTACTTTGTCAGACCTTAAATCGACTTGCTTAAAAAATGATTGATCTATGATTATTCACTTCAGTATGGAGTATTTATAATACTCCATACTATCCCTCTTCTTATTTACTCTCTTATACTCCCCTCACTTCTTTCTATCCGTTTT
>DQSN01000144.1 GCA_015663245.1 Leucothrix mucor | reverse complement strand
TTTACTTTGGAAGGCACGCCTTTTAAAGCAAAGACTAATTCTCTAGCATGTTGGTCTGAGTCATTAACGCTGTCTAACATGACATACTCGATGGTGATTCGTTCCCTTGCAGCCTTGCCTTCCATAAAGCGTTTGCAAGCTGCCATTAGTACCTTAATCGGATATTTTTTATTAATAGGGACTAATTTATCACGTAAAACATCGTTACCAGCATGTAATGATAACGCAAGTGATACGTCGATTTCATCACGTAGTCGATCAAGGGCAGGTACAACGCCCGATGTGCTTAGTGTAACACGACGTTTGCTTAATCCATAAGCATTGTCATCGAGCATTAATTTCATCGCGTCGATAACGTTGTTGAAGTTTAGCAGCGGTTCGCCCATGCCCATCATAACGACATTGGTGATGACTCTACCGCTGTTTGAGTCAGGTTGTAAGGAACGTTTTGCTACCCATAGCTGCCCAATAATTTCACCTACGGTGAGGTTGCGACTAAAACCTTGGCGAGCGGTAGAGCAGAATGTACAGTCTAGAGCGCAGCCAACTTGAGAGGAAACACACAGAGTACCGCGATCTTTCTCAGGTATATAGACGGTTTCTATGCAGTTGCCATCATCAAGGCGTAGCAACCACTTGTGGGTGCCGTCGGCTGATGCCTGATCAAGGGTAACTTCGGGTGCGCGAATTTCAGTGGTTGCTTGTAACTCACTGCGCAATGCCTTACTGATATTTGTCATTTGATCAAAGTCATCCACGCAAGCTTGGTGCATCCACTTAATAAGCTGAGTAGCTCTAAACGCTTTTTCACCGCGTTCAACTAAAAATTCTTTGAGTTTTTCTGTGGTGAAGTCAAGTAGATTGATTTTTTTTGGTGCGGAGTTTGGGCTTTCAACCTTAATCTCAATTTGGTTGATCCTTTCTGAAGTGTCTTTGTTGCTCATGTTGGAACCTCTAACGGTCAGTCCGAGCTGTGGGTGTTTGGATAAACACGCAAGGCTCGAAGCATGACATAGATATTTATTCTACATCAGAGGCTTCATAATATTTATCGTGTGCGCGGGCAAATTTCATCTTCTGAGAAGAAAAAATCCATTTCAATTTTAGCATTCTCTACACTATCAGAACCATGTACCGCATTCTCATCAATGCTTTGTGCGAAGTCTGCACGAATAGTACCAGCATCTGCTTCCGCAGGGTTAGTAGCCCCCATTAGCTCACGGTTTTTAGCAACTGCATTTTCACCTTCTAGTAGCTGGATCATAACAGGGCCAGATGTCATGAACTCAACCAACTCACCAAAGAAAGGGCGCTCTTTGTGTATTGCATAAAAACCCTCAGCATCCGCTTGTGATAAATGTTTCATTTTTGATGCAATAATGGTTAATCCGCCATTTTCAAAACGGCTGTATATTTGTCCGATTACATTCTTAGCGATTGCATCAGGCTTAATGATTGAAATAGTGCGTTCTATGCTCATGTGTGGTTCCATAATTAAGGATAATAAAGAAGTTATTTTGCTGGGATTGAAATGCCGTGCTGGCGAAGCATGCTTGATAATCGAATTAAGGGTAGACCTATTAATGCCGTTGGGTCATCACCCTCAAGGCGATTGAAAAGTGATATACCCAAGCCTTCTGACTTAAAACTACCTGCGCAAGCATAAGGCTCTTCGGCTTTTAAATAGGTTTCAATTTCGTTGTTAGTTAATACTCTGAAATCAACATGAAAAGGGATCATATCTAGCTGAAAATTATTTGTTTTACTATCAAGTAAACATAGCCCTGTTAAAAAACTAACACGTTCATTAGAGCTTTGTTGTAATTGTTTCACAGCATTTATGTGGTTGCCTGGCTTGCCTCGTATCTCACCTTTTAATACAGAGCATTGGTCTGAGCCAATAATTAAAGCGTTAGGATGATTTTTTGCAACTGCTTGGGCTTTTTCTAAAGATAAACGGCGCACATAATCTTCGGGTGCCTCATCTTTTAATGCTGTCTCATCAATATCAGGAGAGTCAGTAATAAAAGGAATACTTAAGCGCTGTAATAATTCTTTGCGAAAGGGAGAGGTAGAACTAAGAATGATTTGTTGTTGCATGATTATTTAATGTGATTTCAAATAGGATGATGTATTTAAAGAGTCTTTGATTAAGTCGATTAGAATGAGGCTAACTCTAGCCAGCATAAAATAATTGGACTTGTATAAGAGGATTCTTGAAGCATCTGCTGAATTTTCATCGAGAATTCGCAAGGGCGCGCATTATATCTGTTATATAAAGGTGATAGTAGAGTAGATTGTGAATTAATGACGTTTTTTGTAAAAAAAGAAAGAATAGAGCTTTACAGTAGTGTGGGATAGTTCCTATAATCGCGCGCTTATGTCAAAAAGACTACCTATCGATATTGACCCACTTCGCTTGATTGAACAGAGAATATTTCTCTCAGGTGAAATGCTGCTTAAACAGTTTCCTCGTTTGAAGGAATTGCTAGCGACTGACTCAGGCGCAGTGACGGTCGATTTAGCGTTCGACAGAACGGATATCACACATCTGCCTGTTGTTACAGGACGTCTGCAAAGTAAAATAGAGTTGATTTGTCAGCGTTGCTTGAAGTCTGTTCCGCATATAGTTGACTGTGATATAAACCTTGTGTTTGTTACGACAGATGCCGAGGCAGAACGCTTGCAAAGTGATTATGATACTTGGTTGGTAGATGATGACCGTATATTTTTACAAGATTTTATTGAAGATGAAATCTTGTTGGGTTTGCCTCACTCGGCTTTACATGATGAATGTGAGCCATCTAGGCCGCTGGTCGAAGCATTACCCGAAGAGATGGAGTCGCAGCAAAAGGAAGTTGAAAATCCTTTTGCTATTTTGAAAGATTTACAAAAATAGTTTTTATTTGCACTCCTTAAGTTTTAGGAATGTGGTAATGATAAGACTAATAATTTATTGGAGTGAGCCAAATGGCAGTACAAAAAAGTAAAGTAACACGTTCTAGACGTGGTCAGCGTCGATCACATGACTCATTGACTGCTTCTACATTATCGATTGATCCAGTATCAGGTGAGACGCATTTACGTCACCACATGACTCCAAACGGTTTTTACCGTGGTCGCCAAGTAATTCAGCCTAAAGAAGTTTATGTTGATGAAGATGAGTCTGGTGAAGAGTAAGAACTATTGTAATAAGAAATAACTGATCTAAATTTCAGGTATTTTTAAAATTACATAACTTGTTTATACTCATTTTGACTGTAAACAGTAAAAAAATCGCGGGCTTATGCCCGCGATTTTGCGTAGTGGGTATTAGTAAAATAATAATTACAAATAATTCTAGTATGATTTTTGTGATATTGTGCCCAAATAAATTTTACATTCGATAGCTTAGTAGGAGCAAATATGGGTTCTGTTCATCGTATATCTTTAGATGCAATGGGAGGGGATAATGGCTTCTCAGTGGTTGTTGAAGCGGCAATCAAAGCATTAGAAGTTCATAAGGATATTGAACTTATTCTTGTTGGTGATGAGGCGAAACTAAAACCAGAACTAAAAAAACATAAGGGAGAAAATATTTCTCGCCTCCGTATTCATCATGCCTCTCAAGCGATTTCTATGGATGAAAAGCCTGCTCAAGCTTTGCGCGGGAAAAAAGATTCTTCTATGCGGGTTGCCATCAATTTAGTGAAAAGTGGTGATGCAGATGCGGTTGTTAGTGCGGGTAATACGGGTGCGCTGATGGCAACAGCACGTTTTGTTTTAAAAATGCTTCCTGGAATAGATCGCCCTGCGTTATGTACAGCTATACCTAACTCCAAATCACATACGCATATGTTAGATTTAGGTGCGAATATTGACTCAAGCGCGGAGCATTTGTATCAGTTTGCTTTGATGGGGTCAGAGTTAATTATTGCGGTTGATGGCATCGATGCTCCACGCATTGGTTTGTTAAATATCGGTGAAGAAGAGATTAAAGGTAACGAGCAAGTCAAAGAAGCCAATGACTTGATTAAACAAGGCAATTTTAATTATCATGGTTTTGTGGAAGGAAATGATATATTTAACGGCAAAGTTGACTTAATTGTGTGTGATGGCTTTGTTGGTAATGTCGCTCTTAAAACCTCTGAAGGTCTAGCGAAAATGCTATCAACAGAGCTTAAAGCAGAGTACACGCGTAATATATTTCGTAAGTTTGCCGCTTTAATATCATTGCCAGTTTTGAAAGCTTTCATGCATCGTTTTGACCATCGACGTTATAACGGCGCTAGCTTACTCGGTTTGCAAGGTATCGTGGTTAAAAGTCATGGTAATGTCGATGCTCTAGCTTTTTCCACCGCTATTGGCATCGCACGAAAAGAAGTTAAGGCGCAGCTACACTTGCGGATTAAGGCTCGTCTTGAAAAATTAGCTGAGAAAAAGAGCTAACTTCAAATAGTCACTTACCTTTAAGGTATTATCTTTCCCGATTAATCGAAGGCTGTCTCGGTAGGATAGTTTTTATATTATTGGAAAATGTAATCGCTGAAAATACACTACTCTATTAAAAATCATAATCTTAGGATATATAAATATGTTTTCACGCATCGCTGGTACAGGTAGCTATTTACCCGAAAAAATACTTACTAACCACGATCTGGAAAAAATGGTTGAAACTAGTCATGAGTGGATTGTAGAACGCACAGGTATCGAAAAACGCCATGTTGCAAATGATGATGAAACAACCTGTGATCTTGCTGAAAAAGCGGCGCGTTTCGCGATGGAAATGGCGGGTAAAACACCTGATGATATCGATTTAATTATCGTTGCAACCACTACTCCTGACCTTGTTTTTCCCAGCACTGCATGCTTGTTGCAGAGCCGTTTAGGTATTCGTAATGGCGGAGCTGCTTTTGATGTGCAAGCAGTCTGCACAGGTTTTGTTTATGCGCTAGGTATTGCTGATAAATTCATCAAAAGCGGTTCGCATAAATGTGCATTAGTCATTGGTGCTGAAACACTCTCACGAATTGTCGATTGGACTGATCGCAATACCTGTGTTTTATTTGGTGATGGATCTGGCGCGGTTATTTTAGAAGCCTCTGAAAGGGCGGGTATATTGTCTACTCATTTGCATGCGGATGGTGACTATGCTGATTTACTAAAAGTGGATGCAGGAATATCTAAGAATTCTAACATACTAAAATCAGGCGGTGCTTTTATTGAAATGCGCGGTAATGAAGTGTTTCGCATGGCAGTAAAAACACTGGGTAGAATTGTTGATGAAACCCTCGCGCATAATAATATGCAAAAATCTGATGTTGATTGGCTTGTACCGCATCAAGCAAATACTCGCATTATTGCGGCTACTGCAAAAAAATTAAAAATGTCGATGGATAATGTGGTCGTTACAGTGAGCGAGCATGGTAATACCTCCGCAGCTTCTATTCCTCTAGCCTTGGATACCGCAGTACGTGACGGGCGGATAAAGCGTGGTGAAACTTTATTGCTGGAAGGCTTTGGCGGCGGATTTACTTGGGGCTCGGCTTTGGTGAAATTTTAGCGATGCAGCATTCTCAGTAGCCTGTTTATAGCTCTATGAAATACGAGTAATCGAAACGATACACTGAAATGACAGATAACAAGCAAACGAATAATCAGCAAGAAGACGCTTCTGAAGCATTCGATAGCAAAACCTTTTTACAAACCGTCCCACATAAACCTGGTGTGTATCGCATGTTGGGTGTGGACGAGAAGATTCTTTATGTCGGCAAGGCGAAGAATTTAAAAAGCCGTGTCTCAAGTTACTTTCGTAGTAATCTCGTTAATTCACGTATCTGGTCGATGGTTAAACAGATTCACGATGTCCGCGTTACCATCACGGATACCGAAGCAGAAGCTTTACTGCTAGAAAGTAATCTCATTAAAAAACATCACCCGCGCTATAATATTCTGTTGCGTGATGATAAAAGCTATCCTTATATCTATGTTTCGCAACATGAATATCCTCGTGTGCGGTTTCATCGTGGTGGCAAAAAATCAAAAGGTCAATATTTTGGACCTTATCCCAGTGCAGGTGCAGTTAGAGAAACTCTCAACCGTCTGCAAAAGCTTTTTCAAGTGCGCCAGTGTGAAGACAGTTACTTTTCTAACCGCACACGGCCTTGTTTGCAATATCAGATTAAGCGTTGTACAGCACCTTGCACCAATGAAGTTAGCGCCGATGATTATCAAGTTGGCGTAAACCATACTATCAAGTTCCTACAGGGGAAAAGTCAGCAAGTAATCGATGATTTGGTGGCGCAAATGGATCAAGCAGCGCAGGTGTTAGAATATGAAAAAGCCGCTGAATGTCGGGATCAGATAGAAAGCTTACGTAAAATATCACAACAGCAGTACATTAGCGGGGCAAAAGGGGATATTGATGTTATTGCATTACAATTTGCTTCCAGGGTTGCCAGTATTCAAGTTTTAACCATTCGTGCTGGTAATAACTTGGGTAATAAAAACTTCTTTCCCAAGCTTCCTTTGATAGATATAAACGAGGCAGAAATATTAAGTGCTTTCATTGCTCAATATTACCTCAACCGAAAAGTTCCTACTCAGTTATTATTAAGCCACTTGCCAGATGATAAAGAGGCTTTATCAGAGATGTTGTCTCTTAAAGCGGAGCGAAAAGTTACTCTGAGTCATAAGACGCGTGGAGAGCGAACGCGTTGGGTCAACATGGCATCACGTAATGCTTTGCATGCTTTGCAAATCAACCTAAGCTCCAAGGCAGGTATGCAAAAGCGATTGTTGGCACTACAAGAAGAGTTAAACCTAGAATATATTCCTATGCGTATGGAATGTTTTGATATAAGCCATACACAAGGGGAAGCAACGGTTGCATCCTGTGTAGTTTTTGGGTCGGACGGTGCGGTTAAGTCCGAGTATAGGCGTTATAATATCTCAGGAATTACTCCTGGGGATGATTATGCTGCCATGAAACAAGCTTTGCGGCGGCGTTTTAAACGAGTGCAAAAAGGTGAGGCAAAACTACCAGATATTTTATTTATTGATGGCGGTAAAGGGCAGGTAAAGCAGGCACTTGATGTTATGCAAGAGCTGCAAATAACAGGTGTTGATGTTATTGGTATTACTAAAGGTGAAGGACGTAAAGCCGATTTAGATACTTTAACGATAGACAAGGCTAGAATTGAACTGTTGCCACATTCTAGTGCCCTACACTTGGTGCAACAAATACGCGATGAAGCACATCGTTTTGCAATAACAGGGCATCGACAACGCCGTCAAAAAGCACGCACTAGCTCGCCGCTTGAAGAAATTGCAGGTTTAGGACCGAAACGTAGGCAAACCTTGTTAAAACAATTTGGAGGGATGCGCGCGATTACGATTGCAAGTGTCGATGAGCTGAGCAAAGTCTCGGGAATAAGTCGTCAACTTGCAGAAAAAATTTATAATGCTTTCCATGGAAAATAAGCACAATGATTTTTAATTTACCGATATTTCTAACTCTGCTAAGGATCTTTGCAATCCCCTTGGTAGTTTTTTTCTTCTTTATGGGCTACCCGTTAGCCGCTGCGACCACTTTCGGTTTGGCAGGTGTGACAGACTGGGCAGATGGCTATTATGCACGAAAGCTTGGGTTAGAGTCTCGATTTGGTGCTTTTCTTGATCCAGTCGCGGATAAATTAATTGTTACCGTTGCTCTGCTGTTAGTTGTTAGCAGAGAAGCTAATATGTGGATTACTCTCGCGGCTTGCATGATTATCGGTCGTGAAATTATCATTTCAGCATTGCGTGAGTGGATGGCAGAGTCAGATCAAAGTAGCAAAGTTGCTGTTGCAAACCTAGGTAAAATAAAAACTGTTGCACAAATATTTGCGCTGATTTTTCTCCTCTATAATCAGCCCTTATTCGGCTTTCCCATTAGAGAGACGGGTCTGATATTACTTGTGGTTGCCACGGTTTTAACCTTATGGTCAATGGTCGAATATTTGCGTAGTGCATTCAAATCATAAAGGTGTGGCAATGAAAATTGATATTTTTGAAGCGGACTTGAGCAACCCAGAGCACGCTGAAGCCCTCGTTTTTCTCCTCGGTCAATATGCCCAAGATCCAATGGGTGGTAATGAGCCACTTTCGGAATACAGTCAGAAAAACTTAGTGTCAGAAATAAATAAGCGTGATGCAGTTCGTGTCATTCTCGCTTTTGTTGATGATACACCTGCGGGTCTAATCAATGTCATAGAAGGCTTCTCAACCTTTGCTTGTAAGTCTCTGTTAAATATCCACGATGTAATGGTTGATGAGCCATTTAGAGGTCAGGGTTTGTCGCGAAAAATGTTTGCTAAAGTAGAGCAACTAGCCCATGAGCTGGATTGCTGCAAGCTCACGCTCGAAGTATTAGAGAACAACACCATCGCTAAAACAGCCTATGTAAATTTTGGTTTTCAGGGTTATCAACTTGTGTCTGAATATGGGCAAGCGGTGTTTATGGAAAAGAAGCTGTAAATACAAATCATCCTCCTTTATTTTTCTCAGAAATAAAAAAGATACCTCCTCTTATTACGAACACCTACTTCCTAATCAACTTAACCTGAGTTTTTTAATGCTCTGTTGACCACTATTTGTTATTTCTCATTCCCAAATAATTTTTTATGAGTATTAGTCTTTTTTATATTCTCTTTGGGATATATTAAAAATTAATATCCACTTTTTGAGGGTGGTTTTAGGATTAAATCTTGACCTTACTATTCACATAAGCGAGGATACCACCCTTTTAAGCGTTTGCTTATATGCTTAGAAAAAGGGCTAATGATTTTTTAGTTTGAGATGAGTTTTTTTATCTTTCACTTAGGCAAGTAGCTGTTTTTTATGTGGGATTTTTCTCGGAAAGTTCTACTTTAAAAATTGTTACCCTTCCTTGATTTTGATCAAGAAAGTTGCAAAGTGTCAATATGCAGATAATTTTTCTCAGATTTTTATTGTTACCATATCTACCTAGGGTGGGTAGATATGGTAGCAAATGACCGTATAACAGAATGAACCATTAGAGATATAGTTAACTGCTTGTTATAACAAGTAAGTTGCTAATTTTCTTTTGGGTTAATGATGTTATGGGGTTCCCCCATTTTTGTTAAATCTCGGGAGTGAGTCAGTAATGGCAAGTTCAGAAGTAAATAATGGTCGTAGACGCTTTTTAGTTGGTGCTACTTCAGTGATTGGTGGTTTAGGTGCAGCAGCAGTAGCGGCTCCTTTTATCCTGTCATTGACACCAAGTGCAAGGGCTTTGGCGGCAGGTGCGCCTGTAGAGGTGAATGTCTCTAAAATTGAAGAAGGACAGCTTGTTCGTATTATTTGGCAGGGCAAACCTGTTTGGGTAGTTAACCGCTCTGAGGCTATGCTTGCAAAGCTTCCAAGTGTTGATGCGAAGTTGAAAGATCCTGATTCTGAGGTTGTATCACAACAGCCAGATTATGCGCAAAACTTAGGGCGTTCAATTAAGGACAAATATCTTGTTCTAGTTGGTATCTGTACACATCTAGGTTGTTCTCCAACCTATAGACCAGAATTAGCACCTGCTGATTTGGGGGCCGATTGGCCAGGCGGATGGTATTGCCCATGTCATGGGTCACGTTTTGATATGTCAGGTCGTGTAATGAAGGGTTCTCCAGCAGGAACAAACCTTGTTGTACCTCCTTATCATTATAAAACTGAAACGACCATTTTGGTTGGTGAAAGCAAAGGAGTTGCATAATGAGTTTAATCAATTGGATTGATGCTCGCTTCCCTTTAACAAAGGTATGGAATGAGCATTTGGCGGAATATTATGCGCCAAAAAACTTTAATTCATGGTACTTCTTTGGCTCTTTAGCCATGTTGGTACTTGTGATTCAAATTGTCACAGGCATCTTTTTAACGATGCACTATAAGCCTGATACGGCCTTTGCTTTTGCATCGGTTGAATACATCATGCGTGACGTGCCTGGTGGCTGGTTTATACGTTATATGCATTCGACAGGCGCATCACTGTTCTTTATTGTCGTCTATCTGCATATGTTCCGAGGCTTAATTTATGGTTCCTTCAAAGGACCACGTGAGTTAGTTTGGCTGATCGGTATGGCGATTTATCTTGCGCTTATGGCAGAAGCATTCATGGGGTACTTACTACCATGGGGTCAGATGTCATTCTGGGGTGCTCAGGTAATCATTAACTTGTTTAATACGATTCCCTATATAGGCGATGTAGTTTCTACTACGATTCGTGGTGACTTTGTTATCTCTGATCCTACCTTAAACCGTTTCTT
>DQSN01000247.1 GCA_015663245.1 Leucothrix mucor | reverse complement strand
TATCTCTGCCAACACAGTCAAAGCCCACCTCTATGATATATTTCGTAGTTTAGGTGTGAAAAATCGTACAACTGCTGTAAAAGTTGCGCTCAAACAAGGGTGGATCACTCAAATATAAGCACCGAATGATTCATTAATGAATTAATCGATGCAATACAGCTTTAAACTCTCCTTGCTTTAAAGGCTTATGCAAAAGCGGCAAACCAAATGAAGCGGCCTCCTGAAGCCGTACAGGAGCAGTATCACCCGTAATTAGAAAGGCTGGAATATCACACCCAGACAACTGTTTAAATCTTTTAATCGCATCTATTCCAGTAACACTATCTTGCAACCGATAATCCGCAGCAATAATACTTATTTTACTCGCCTCTTTGCTTGTAGCAATATCTTCAACTACCTCAATGCTAAGAGCCGAAATCACCTTATACCCCCAAGATTCAAGTGCTAATGTTGTCGACTCGCGCACCATTACATTGTCATCAACCAATAACACCGTATGCTTGCTCGTTTCATCTAAATTATAAACAATAGGAGTTGCTCGATTTAATGCCACCTCCTCAGGTAACGTAGATAATGGCATTGATATTGTGAACACACTACCTCGCCCAGGTTTTGATGATAGAGATAATGGGTGACCTAACAATTGCAATAGCCTTTTACTAATGGATAAACCCAAACCCAAGCCTTTTTCCGCATCACGTGCTGAATTTCCCAATTGTAAAAATTCATCATATATCTTTTCATGGTCTGCACTGTCAATCCCTAGACCTGTATCCCATATCTGAATTTTAATATTTTTACGATGAATACGTACAGCAACTAATACACCACCTGTGGATGTATATTTGATGGCATTATCGATCAGGTTCATGATTGCGTTTGACAGCAAAGAGGCGTCACTGTCCACATAGCAGTCACTAACACGAAGGCGCAACTGTAAATCTTTTTGTTCAGCTAATAAACGATAGTTGTCAACAACACGACTCAGCAAAGGAGATAAGGCAATGCGCTCTATTTGCGGTTCCACAATACCCGCATCCAGTTTAGATATATCCAGCAAAGAACCCAATAAACTATTAAGCGAGTCATTAGCGCTATGTACTAAAGCTAATATACTCTGCCCTGTTTTAGTTGTTACTTGAGAACTTAAAGCATCTGTTAACAATGACAAAGAGTGGATTGGTTGTCGCAAATCATGGCTTGCAGATGCTAAAAAGCGAGATTTATCCTCATTAGCTTTAATCGCAGCTTCTGTTTGAGCTTTCAACTCAATCGCTTGTTGCTGCAATTGCTTAACCAAGTCTTCATTTTTAAAACGAATCTTTAATGACTCTGATATTGAATGATATACATTACGACTAATAGCAATCACAACCAGAAGGCTAAACACTAGTGTAAAAGCAATCCATAGAAAAGATTTATTTTCATCAATAACAAGTAACACCGCAATGGGTGTTGCTGTAATGATGGCATACAAGGGGAATGCCCAGCGAACATAGGCTAAGGATACTGAACCGCCAACAACCAAGCCAAACAAATACATCAATAAATAAACTAAATGCAACATGGACTCTGGCGTATAAAAGAGCGCACCCGCAGTGCCCCAAAAAATACCTGATGTTATAGGATAAAGATAAAAATATTTTTTCTCATTTACAGTCGGTAAACGATACGATAGCTCACGGCACTGGCGTATTGAATGTCTAAGTCGCAACAACCAATATATAACCAAAATAACATACCAAGAGAGCAACACCTGATGCGAAACAACCCCCCAAAGTGTAGCGACTAAGCCCAAGCCACCCAAAATACTGCCCCAGAACATAAAAGGCGATTGTTTTTGCAATAGGAAAAAACGTTCGTTTTCAGTTTTTTCTTGCATTGTCATATCCATAAGTTAACTCTCCAATCACCTAACGAAGGTATTCTTGGCTAGCCATTCTTGTTCTCATCAATAGAATAGCCACACCTCCACTTTTCAAATTGGAAACCTGACATAATTCAGAGGAATTTGGTAGTTATACCTGCTCACAGATAGGATTTGAGCACAGAAAACCTTGAATAAGATTTAGATTCAATTACTTATATTAATAATATCATTGCATTTTCAACAATAGTTGAAGGAGTAAGTACTATCGATTGCGCAAGCAATACTCCCAAAAAAACAGATTAAAAACCAACCATTAGCACATATTTATTATAATGTCAAAATGTTTTCAACTGTTTCTTATAGATACTTCTTGACTCAACACCTTTCCTATGCTTATATGAACCCCAGCTTTATCTATAAAATATAATGACGCTGCATAGATTAAACTAATAGATCCCGACGAAGTGTAGGCAAAGTATGATAGTATTCATTTTCCATATAGTCAGCACAGCCTAAACTAATCAACATATAATAAATGCGATTATAGTAATTACCATACGAATGGTGGCAAAAAAACAACTCTCCATTGTCGATATTACTAAGTAGAATCGCAAATATACTAAAATAATTATAAAAAAATATTTATATACGGCACTATTATCCTAGCCCAACACCTACAGGGATAATAGTGAACCACCAATCGGAGTACATGAAGGTAAACGAATGCACAGACTGAATTTATCCGACACACGCCACCTCGTCTCACGCACTGCATTGGGACAAGAATGGACTGGAGTAAAAGCTTTAGAAGGAAAGTCTCGGGCGGAGGCTGTAAGCATTCTATTGTCTTCAGGAAAAATCCACACCCCTAGATTACCCGCGCTGACTCCTTGGGTGAAGCTCAATAGGATGAGCATCAAAAATGGTAATGGTAAACGCATGGCTCGCAAACAAATGATGCGAGAAAATGATCGTTTAAAACAGTGGATGGTGAAAAACCTCTTAACTACCAGAACACCTGTTAATGAACATATGACAATGTTCTGGCACAATCACTTTACTACCTCTCTCGCAAAAATAGAGCACCCACGATTAATTCACAAACAAAGTCAGTTGTTGCGCAAAAATGCCATGGGCAACTTTGCTCATATGCTAAGAAGTATTGCCAAAGACCCTGCTATGCTGGTATTTCTTGATGGTTCAAAAAACGTCAAAGGCAAAGCGAATGAAAACTTTGCACGTGAGTTACTTGAGCTATTTACCTTGGGTAAAGGTCATAATTACACCGAAGCTGATATACGTGCCGCAGCCAAAGCATTCACTGGCTGGGGTGTTAATATGGACAAAGGTGTATTCCAATATAATTCAGCCAAGCATGACAGTACACCTGTTACCTTTATGGGTACGCCAAACATCACTAATGGCGACCAAATCATTGAGGTTTTACTAAAGCACCCACGCACTGCCGTTTATATTGCAGAAAAAATCTGGCGTGAGTTTATTAGTGATAGCTACCCTGATGCACGTTTCACAAATCGGTGGGCTAAGGTTTTCAGAAACTCTAACTACAGCATTAAAGCATTAATGACAGAAGTTCTAAACAGTGATGCTTTCTGGGCAAAGAGATACCGTGGCAATATGATCAAATCACCTATCGACCTTATGATAGGAACCTTACGCACTTTACCTTTTGCAAAACTACCCGACAAAGAGCTAGCACACATTTTGAGCTTGCTTGGTCAGGATCTTTTCGACCCTCCCACTGTAAAAGGCTGGGATGGCGGTAAAAGTTGGATTGATACCCAGACCTTACTAGTGCGTACCTCTTTGTTAAATAAGCTTACTCGCCATACACGTGCTAGTAATCACATTGAAAAAAGACTACCGCAGACAACAGGAAAAGGTGTTGTCGATTGGTTATCTCCCGTTACCCCAGTGTTAGATCTACCCACACACCCTGGCAAATTACGACTTGTACGGGCACTTGTTCTCGACCCCACCTACCAGCTTAAATAAGGCAAGAAACTGCATGAACCGACGTGACTTTTTAAAATACGCCAGCTTAACTCCGCTCGCGGGTATGATTCCCTCTGTTTTAGCTAGCAACCCAAATTTAGCCGTTAATTCTCACAATAAAAAAATATTATTGATGGTTGAATTAAAAGGTGGCAATGATGGGTTAAATACCCTCATTCCTGATCATCAAGATTATTACCACAATACATTGCGCCCTAAACTAGCAATTAAAGCACCCAAAAATATGAGTCTTGAGAAAGGCTTTCGCCTCAATCCTTATTTAAAAGATATTAAATATTTATGGGATAAAGGTGATATGGCATGGATTCAAGGTGTAGGCTACCCCAATGCTAACCGCTCTCACTTCCATTCTATTGATGTTTGGAATACTGCATCTACTGATGTTAGAGATTCTAGAGGCTGGTTAACAAAAGGTATTTTACCTAATGCCCCGAACCTACTCAATGGCATTATTATTGGCGATGATGGCATGGGACCTTTTGCAGGTAAAGACGGGCACGCTGTTGCAATGGAAAGCCCTCGCACCTTCTTAAGGCAAACAAAGTACCTGAATAAAGACCAGTACAGAACGCCTAATGATTCCTTAGCACACCTTTTATCAACACAAAACCAAATCAACTCTGCCTCAGACTTATTGCAAGCAAAACTAAACCAAAGCCCACGTCGCTATGCTCGCTTCCCTAATAGCACCTTTGGTCGTAACTTAGAGCAAGTTACCCGCTTAATTACAAGTGGCATACATCTCCCTGTCTTCAAGGTAACACTTGAAGGTTTTGACACTCATGCAAGCCAAAGAGATACGCATAACAACCTTATGAATCACTTAGGTGGTGGACTAGCGGCATTCCAAAAAGCAATGGAAGCAGCAAAGTTGTGGGACAATGTGTTGGTGATGACTTCTTCAGAGTTTGGTCGTCGTGCCGCTGAAAATACCAGTTTAGGAACAGATCATGGCTCAGCATCTGCACACTTTGTACTGGGTGGACGTGTTAATAGAGGTATTTATGGCGCCGAGCCTAGTTTAGAACAGCTAGATGATGGCGACTTAATTCCTACCGTTGATTTCCGTCAGATGTACGCTACCGTAGCACAACGCTGGTGGAGACGCCCTAACCCTTGGCAAGGACGGTACAAGCCACTACCATTTGTTTAGCTTCAAGCGATAAATACAAACGAATACTCAAAGGCTATATGATTTGATCATATAGCCTTTTTTGTTAGCTGACTTAACACAAAAAACACACTGGCTACTATTAACTTGCATGCAGATATTCAGGCAAGAGCAAAAACAATCCATCACACTCGTCAACAAATAGGACAGTCTCAAGCTGCCTGCTTGTTTAGCGTATCAAACTTTCTCCCCAAAACGATTAATACCTTAATTGAAGGGTTCAATATTAGAACAGCAGAAATTGCCTCACTTGCCAGCCACATAAAAACTAACCCTCACTTATATTTAGGTCTACTACGCCACACAGCTCAACAAATAAAACAATGTTTGCAATAACATAAGATGATAAATATTAGTCAATTACTTGGGCTGAAAACAAAATAATTTCCCGTCCTTAGCATCTTGTTGAGTTATAATATTACTTACTTTCATAAGTTTCATACAAGTTGCCAGCAATCAATAGGCACGAAAAAGATTGACCTTAACTAAAAAATTCATAGGAATTTAATATGCTACTGCCAACCAACCCACTGGAACAGGCCTTATTCAACTCTGCCTCTGACGAAGCTCAAGCACCTAAATTCTACGATCTATTGATTGAATCAAATGTTTTTATCTTAGGCACAGTCACTAACAAAGATGACGGCACCTTCAATCTCAATGATAACCAAGAGTTTGATATTCAACACTGGGAAAAAGATGAAGACCAAAGTCCCATCATTCCTTTTTTCACCTCATTGCAAACGCTACAGCAAGCTATTCCTGATGACACTCCTTATTTAGAAATGCCAGCAACGGTGTTTTTTGAAATGACCCTAGGCGTTTCATTAGTGCTTAACCCTAATACAGATTATGGCTTAGAACTTGATGCTGATGACGTCACTATATTACTAAATAGTGATCTTGATGATGGTGAAGAAGAGTACGATTTTGATCCTGAAAATGAAATGAGCGTAGGAAAGCTAAAATCTTTTCCTAGAGAGCTATGCAAAGCAATGACGGATGTTTTATCTAACTATCCCCAAATAGAAACAGCTTATTTAGCCTCAATTTACGTACCTTCGGAAGACAGGGAGCCTCACCTACTAATAGGGCTTCAGAGCAAGAGTGATATAGAAAATATTATTGAAAAAATCGCCAACAGCATCTCCTCTGATGACAATGACAGCGATTATGAAATGTTCGATTTCTACACAGTAACCGAAGATGACCCAGAAGGAATTAGCCAATTTTTAATGGAAGAAAATACGGCTTTCTACAATGCATCATCAACAAAAGTGCATTAAAGTGATTTAACATGGCAAATCCCCTCCAAAGAATAGACCTTCCCTCATTGGAGAGGTGCGAGGGGGAACTCCAACTTTGGAGGCTCAACACCTCTATCGCTACTTATACAGAGGAGTGCTTTTCTCTACTCTCTAGCGATGAGCAACAACGCGCCAAACGCCTAGATAATACAAAGCATCGTCAACGATTTATCACTACACGCTTAGCTTTACGTCGCTTACTATCCCAAAAATTAGCCTGCAAACCTGAAACCATTCAATTTTCATATAATAATGCCGCTCGTCCTCAGCTAAAACATCCCTCAAGCACTTTACAGTTTAATATTTCACACAGTGATAACATCAGCCTGATAGCAATAGCAGATAAGCTCTTAATTGGCGTTGATATAGAACAGAACAACGTTAATATTGAGCATTTACAGGTAGCGCATAGTGTTTTTTGCAAAAATGAAATACAACTGCTTGTCGATAAAACAAACTCTTCACAACGGATTTTATTTTACCGAATATGGACAATCAAAGAGGCTGTCCTGAAACTGTTAGGCACTGGATTTTCCTTAGCCCCCTGCTCTTTTTGTGTTGATGATGTCTTCGCTGGCAGCCCCTTTATTGATTTACCAAAACTCGGTCTTGAAGCTTCTATACCAACACACATCCAAATTATGGAGCTACAGATTAGCCCTAACCATAGTATTGCTATCGCATTTAGTGACATCAAGAAATAATACCCAGCGTTTTCCTAGCAGGATTCCCCCCCCAAACAGAACCTTTAGCAAGAGTCTCACCTTTCATCACAAAGGCATCACTCATGACTCTTACATCATCTTCCATCACCACGTCATAATGAATAAAGGCTTTATTTTCGATAGAGCAGCGTGAGCCAACTTTAATTTTTCCTGATTTATACAAACCATCTTCAAGTGAATGAGCTTGCAATACACAGTGGTTTAAATTGCAATAATCGCCAATTTCTACCAATGTTTTCTCTGATGCATTTAAACCATCATCAAAAACCTTTTTTCCTACCTTCATACCTAATAAACGATTAAGTGTGCTTCTCATCGGTGTGCCTAACCATAGTTTATTCACAAATGTTTCTGAGAATTTCCACATACGTTCAACTTGCCAATATCGCTGATCATAAATCGAAGTTCTTATGACAGGTAATCGCCCAAAGTTAAATGCAGCTCTTTCGACAAAGATAAAATAGGTAAGACTAAAAAAGGAGAAGCCAAGTAAAACACCTAGCCGCTGCCATAGACCTATATCCACCGTTTGAATAAGTACCGACACCGATAGCAACATGCTATAAAAGTAAATAAAACCACTCATTACAAACAACAACATGGTACGAATATTGTATTTATTTTTATTCTTCAAACCCTCATTTGCTTTGTTTGAATCTTTTGTTGGCATTACACAAGCATCGCCCTCTACCGAACGAGGAATCTCAAAACAAGGCGAACCTAATAAGCCTGTATTTTCACGCAACTTACCATCCACAGGAACCATAACTTTAGTGGCAAGTAAGCAGTTATCACCTGTCCTACTGTTCACGGGGTAGTTCACGCCATTACCAACAAAGTTATTCTCACCAATGCTATTTTTAGACAAACGAAAACTGGTACTTGATTCTTCTCTATTTAACATCGAAAAACCATCTGAAATCATGGTTCCCGAACCAATATGACACAGATAAGGATTATCATGTTGATGCTCAAGACCAAAGTTTGAGCCTGTCTGGATGACATTATGTAACTTATATCCCACCCATCTCATGTAATATAAAATAAAAGAGCTATCACCAAATAATAAGGTGTAAAATTTAGAATTACTTAGCCCCTGTACCATCTTAAATAAAACATGATGCACACCATACAAGGTGTAAGTACGCTCTGGTTTTAGAAATAGATTCAACGCTTTAGCAAACAATAAGTTCATAAATAAACCAACAATAAACATCACCACAAAACTGATCGACGCCATTATCAATAAGTCTAATGCCCAAACGGATGTCAAAGGAGCTGCCACAGGTTTCAATATAGGATATAAAGAAAAGATAAGCACAATCGCTAAAGGTGCAAATACAAAAAAAACACTGGATAACTGAAAGATTGAGTAAACAATTTGACGCAATGCGGTCACTTTTTTACGGTCATAAAAACCAAAGTCACTACTTGTTTCTTCTGCGGGATTACCATGATAATGCTTACCTTTTGGAATCACCTGCCCCTCGACAAGACACGATGCATGACCAAGTTGTGCATCATCTTCCATCACCGTATTCATATCAATAACACTGCTTTCACTAACAACCGTGTACTTACCCAAAGAAATAGAGCCTGTATAAATCACATTAGAGACGGCCTTATACGTGGTCAACATCGAGTCTTTACGACAAATAGTATGATCACCAATACTCACTAAATCGGTACATAAAGGTAAAGCGGCACTTTCAATTACAACATTTTTACCAATCTTAGCGCCTAACATTCTAAGATAAACATTGTATAGCGGATAACCTTTAAACAAAGCCATCGGGCTACTAGAAACAATCTGTTTTACTAACCAAAAACGATAATACTTCAAGCTCCAAACGGGTATTTCATCCTTCTTCCACTTACCAATTAATAGCCACTTCGTAGCAACAGAGAACCCTGTCCAAAAAATAAAACCGCCCATAAGAAGCGCAACAGACTTAACGTAAAGTTCAGAAGCGGTGGCCGTTGCTGCCAACCAAGGGATTATCAATAAGGCAAGTTGCAACGATATAAACAAGGAGATTAGATAACTACTAACCTGTAAAAACCCACAACTGTAATATTCCCAGTTACTCGGCTTTCTAAAAGGACGATCTGCAACATCACTATCATCATTTGCCGCATTGCCCGTTTCTTGACTCTCTAAATAACGCGCAAGATCACTCACATTAGGATGAAGATAAACATCTCGCATAGAAATATCAGCTTGAGGTAATGATTGACGTATAGAGGCACAAAAGCGTGCCATCAACAGAGAGCTTGCTCCTAAGTCTGCAAAAAAATCATCGTTTATTGAAACTTTATCTAAATCTAAAAAGCCTTTCAGAGTGTTGATAATCGTAACTTCCACCTCCGTTTTTGCCGCTACAAAGGGGCTGTTACCTAAGTTCATACGTTCACCCGAAGGCTTAGGTAATGCTTTGCGATCAGCTTTATCACTGGCTAACATCGGAATGACATCAAGCTGTTCATAAAATGATGGGACCATATAATCAGGTAATACCTCACGCAATACTTCGGTAATATCTGCTTGGCTTAGCGCTTCCGCTTCTTCTGTCAAACTATAATAAGCAACCAACTCTTTCGCGCCCGCTCCTGCCTCAAAGGTATCGACCACTGCCTGCGCAATTTGGGGCATCCCCATAATGACAGACTCGATCTCCGCCAATTCAATACGATAACCTCTAATTTTTACCTGTAAATCAATCCGTCCACGGTATTCAATATCGTGATTTTCATTAATAACACCTAGATCACCCGTGCGATAAATTAAGCCCGAATCATTATTTTTAATATCCAGAAAATCAGGAATAAAGGCCTTTTTCGTTTGATCGTCACGGTTCAAATAACCCTGAGCAACACCAACACCCGCAACAGCTACCTCACCTTCAACACCAAAAGGGAGAACTTTCTCACTATCAGGATCAAGAATAATCACCGAATAGGTTGGTAAAGGTTTGCCAATGGTTACCGCTTCATCAGGTTTCGATCTTGCCAATGTTGCAGTCACTGTTGTTTCGGTAGGGCCGTAGGCATTAAGAATACTCCGACCCTCCTTAGACCAACGCACAATCAAGTCTTGTGGACAAGCTTCTCCCGAAACAATCAACAAACGCAAATCATCCAAGTCTTCTTCTATTGTCGCCAATAACGTCGGCACACAACACATTGCGGTAATTTTATTATCCAATAAGAATTTAGAAAGGTCGCCCCCTAAAAGACTGCTTCCCGTTTGATTCGGCAATAAGGTTGCTCCAACAATCAATGGCACCCAAATTTCTTCAACCGCAAAATCAAAGGCGATTGTTAGCCCTTGATAAACACGATCGGATGCTTGATAGCCATAAGTTTCTGCGGCTACGCGTACAAAATTACAAATGCTATTTTGGTGGATAGGCACACCTTTTGGGCGACCTGTCGTACCCGAGGTATAAATAATGTAGCACAACTCACTGACGGCATAGCCCACTTCATTTTGATCTAAACGGTCGTTTTTTCGTTGATTAATTGCTGATTTTTCGCGATCCAAACACAATACTTCAACCGCAGATGCTTCCATCAAAGCATCATACTGAGATAAAGTCAGAATCATTTTTAAGCTGGCATCCGCAGTAATATAAGCAATACGATCTTGAGGAAAGGCAGGATCAAGTGGCACATAAGCTGCCTGAATTTTCAGCACAGCCAACATGGCAATATAGCTATGCACACTTTTATCAAACAACAAGCCAATCACATCACCCGAGGCTAATCCCTTAATTTTTAATAATCGCGCCAGTTGATTAGCACGTTGGTCTAATTGCCTATAACTCCACTGACCTTCCACAGAATCCACCGCGAGATGCTGTGCTTCACTTCCTGCTTCATATTGATCAACACGCTGCTCAAACAAGTGATGTAAACGCTCACCTGCTTGCCAACGTATGGAATGATCACCTTCACACACAAGAATATGATTTTTTGCAAATGATTGCGAAGCCTCTCGTGGCTCATGTGTATACGACAAGCCATCTCTTTTATTGGGTTTTATAGTCACAACTATCTCCTAGATGACACGGCTAAAATCATCAAAGAATACTTGGTCGTCTCTGCAAAACTTACATTTATCTTTGCTTATACTTAATAAAACCGTATCTGGAAATGACCTTTTCATTTTCTTTTTATAGGGCACTAACTGTATAGATTTTCTTTTTGATTGGGACTTTGGCAATACATCAATCACTGACTTTTCTAGAATATCCAAACCCTGTTCTAACAGTGACATGGAGGTCGTCAATGGCGCAAGAATCTTAACCACCTCATCATAAGGACCAGATGTTTCACACACTAAGCCGTTTTTAAAACACTGCTTGCAAATTTTAGCCGCTAACTTGCCTGAGCCAACACTCAAACCTTGCATCATGCCACGACCTTTTAGTGTAGATTGCGGAATATAACGGCTGATTTTTGTGAGGCGCTGAGTGATTTTTTTGGCTTTTAGTTTAACCTCTTTACTAAAACTATCATCAGACCAGAATTTTTTGATAGCTACGTCTGCGGTTACAAAAGCATGCGTGTTACCACGGAAGGTTCCGTTATGTTCTGCTGGCTCCCAAATATCATACTCTGGTTTTATCAATACCAACGCCATCGGTAAACCATAGCCAGAAATTGATTTTGATAAGGTGACAATATCGGGCACAAAACCCATATTTTCAAAGCTAAAAAAACTACCTGTACGTCCGCAACCTGCCTGAATATCATCAATAATCAATAAGGCTCCATGACGTTTGGCAATATCTGCAATTTGACGCAACCATGTTGCCGAAGCTGCATTTAAACCACCCTCTCCTTGCACCGTTTCCAGCAAAATAGCAGCAGGCGCCTCAACCCCACCTGAAGGATCTGTTAGTAGCTTCTCCAGATAATTAGCGGTATTCACACCATCACCCATATAACCTTCAAACGGCATACGAGTCACGCCTGGCAAAGTTGCGCCCATGCGATTATATTTATTTCCTGTTGCCGCTAATGCACCAAGTGACACACCGTGAAAGCCATTGGTAAAAGAAATAATATTATTACGTCCTGTCACTTTACGTGCCAACTTCATCGCAGCCTCTACAGCATTTGTACCTGTTGGCCCCGTAAATTGAATTTTATAATCTAAATGACGAGGCTTTAAAATGAACTGATGAAAGCTTTTAAGAAACCCCGCTTTGGCATCGCTATGTAAATCGAGACAAGCACTCATACCATTGTTAGTAATATGCTTAATCAACGCTGCACTCATATCAGGATCATTATGTCCGTAGTTCAACGCGCCACAAGAAGCTAAAAAATCAATGTATTTTTGATTTGTAGTGTCACACATCACACTACCTTGAGCCGAAGAAAAAATGGGCTTAAATTTACGACAATAACCACGCACTGATGATTCGTGTTGCTCGAATACTAAGGTGTCATTTGTACGTTCCATGTTACTTACCTCATCCTAGGGTTTCATTTATGGATGTGTAAGAACTTATAGTTTAATATTTTTATTTACACATCACGACCACTATCTACAGCGTAAAAACAGGTAAAGATGGGCTCATAAAAATTGATATAAAAACAATCTTCTTAAGTAAAGCGGCTATTTATCACTACCTTTTGACAGAAGTTTGTAGACACAAGTTATATTTTTTGTATCAACATCCACACTCAAAAAAGAAAAGACAAAAACAATCTAATAGATTGAAAGTAAACTATTTTTTTAAAGTTTCAACTATTTAAACGCGAGCCTAATGAGCTATATAGAAAACCTCCGCCTTAGGAAAAATGAACTATTTAAATACCCAGCAATAAAAATATTTTTAAGTAAAGTAAAAATATCTCTCCTATGATTATTATCTAATACAAACAAAAATAAGAACTAATAAAGCTTGAGGAGAGATCCTCAAACTTTCTAAATAAAAGCGAGAAAATGGAGTTTCTATCTAAATGTTACTTATAAAACGAGATCATATAGAGGCAGTTGAATCTGCTTCTGAGGCAACTGACCTACATTGGTTGCTACAAAGTGCGATCCAATTAGAACACTCAACAATCCCACCTTATCTAGCTGCCGCATATAGCTTGAAAAATGGTCTTAATAGCGAAATTAAAAATATGATTTTGGATATTGCCGCAGAAGAAATGCTGCATATGTCGATTGTCGCCAATATTTTAAATGCAGTGGGAGGGTCACCTGATATTGCGAACCCCGACTTTATCCCAAAATATCCAACGAATATGCCCATGTCTATAGGCGGTGGCTTTGAAGTTGGCATTCAGTCATTTTCCCATGAGTTAGTTGAGAATGTCTTTATGAAAATAGAGCAACCCAATGACCCCATTGAAATTCAAACCCGCGATGTAACAGCACCAGCAGAAATTCCTGAATTCGCTACTATTGGAGACTTTTACCAAGCACTTATCGATAAGATCATTGAGCTAGGGGATGACATTTTTGTTGGCGATTTATCGCGTCAAGTTGTTGTCGATGCTGGATTTCCATCCGAACAGTTATACGCTATTACCAATGTAGAAACAGCAGTTAAAGCATTGGAATGGATCATGCTCGAAGGTGAAGGTACACCACTAAAACCTTTTGATTCGGAAGATGAGCCTGCTCATTATTACCGTTTTGAAGAAATTGTAAGAGGCAAAAAACTCATCAAAGACCCTGATGCAGAAAGTGGTTATGTCTACGGCGGTAGAGCAGTGCGTTTTGATCCCGACAAAGTTTGGGAGTTCCCTGATAACCCCAAAGCCAGTGATTATGCGGAGGGCTCAGATGAACGCAAAGATGTGGATGCATTTAATCAAGTGTATTCAGAGATTCTACGCGGCTTGCATAAAGCCTTTAATGGCGAACCAGCAGCCATACAAGAGTCAGTCGCTGCAATGGGGAAAATACGCAGATTTGCAAAAGCGGTTCTTTCCCGAACTGATCCAAACACAGGTAAGCAATGTGGTCTTACCTTTGAGTATATTGAAGAAGAATAGGGTTCATTAATAAACTAAACCGCCAAGTAATCATAATCAATTAAAAATATAAAAAAACAGAACGCAAGGAGCAAATAAAATGGCATTTCCAGAAGATCTAAACGATGTAATTGTTTTCAAAATTCACCCTGCAATCGGCATGGCTCGCCTATCTAAAAATGAAGATTATTATATTTTTGGAGAAGACCCAGGCAACTATAAATCCAATGGTTTAATCAAACGTCAAGCCGTACAATTTCGTATTTTCGCCTATGGCGAGAACCATGTTGGTCTGGGTGAACTCACCCCTGAAATGATCGAAGAGCACGGGATAACCGCAACTTGGTCGGCACAGGTGGCTAACCGTAAAATTGCACGTTTAGAAAATACTCCCCTGACAGGTAGTGATTTTGTTATTTCAGCAAAAGCTTCTTCCGATGATGAAAATGAAGGTCAACTAACAGGCTCTATCGAAAACTTTGAAGAGGGTGATGTTATTCCAATGGGACAAATCACGGCTGATGGTATCTTCATTCCACCTCTAAGTAATGTATTTAGAAAAAAAGCTAACGAACCTGTTGTTAACTTCCCTGCACGTTCCAAAAGTGTTGCTGATAATACCAGTGATGGCTCTATTAACGTCTCTTTAGAAAAAGATGGTGAGTCTATTGAGGTGATGCCAGCCTGTATTGTTGTCGCTCCCCAAGATTTTTCCCCTGATACAGAAGAGTCTTACAACTTATATAACTACCTTCGCGATATGTTGCCACAAACAAATAGCAACTCAGGTACTGTACATAATCAAACAGCAAAACAAATAGATGAAATGGCAATTAGATCAGGCACTGCCGATTTTGCTCCAGGAATGGAGCTATCTTTAGGGCGCAGAGGCGAAGTCATGGATGTTAATGACTTATTTTACCAGCAAGGTATTGATGAAAATGCTGATTCACGAGAAATACGAGTACGGTATCGAGACTCTGCTGGAGAGAGCGGAGCAGTACATGGACAATTAACCAGTGGCTTATGCTCAACTTGGCAAGGTGACTTTACTGCCTGTGTCGGGTATTGGTCAGAGCATTTACCTCGACAAGCTTTCCTTGATGAAAATGACACCCGAAGTGTTATGTTCTTTAGAAAAAACTATGCCGACACAATGGGACCAACTTTAGAGTCAGGTGATGACTTTGAACAAAGCGTCGATAAAATGGGTATTGCCCGTGTACGTCGAGGTCGAAAAGTAGAAACTGAGCGTGATCCTGGGGATGATGTATAAAGGTCGTTGATTATGTCTAATAGCCCTTCGGAACTCTTTAGCAGCCACCCTCTTATGGCTGACGCTCATCTATTTAAGGTAGGTCAGGAGTATTTCGCCTTGTCAGTAGGCGATGGCGGTCTGTTTGAAATTAATGATCTGCAAATAAGTAATATAGAACAAGCCATGCTTTTCGATGATACCGAGCGGGCTATGCAATTGTTGGCAATGTCTGGCGTACAGGCTGCCCCTCTTAAACTAGAACAGCCCCCCTCAGAGGTGACTGTAAAATCACTTTCCTTAGCCATTGCACAGAAATGTAACTTTGGCTGCACCTATTGCTATGCGCAGCAGGGTGATTTTGGTATGCCTGCACAAAACATGGCGTTGAAAATTGCCAAAGCTTCGGTTGATCGCCTGATTGAATCTGCCACAGAAGGAGAGATCATCACCATTGCTTATATGGGAGGTGAGCCGCTCATCAATCGTAAGGTTTTATATGCGACAACGGAATATGCCGTACAACAAGGCATTAAAGCAAAGGTAAAAGTACGCTTCGCTTTAACCACCAATGGCTCATTACTCACCACCAATGATATTAAATTTTTCCAAAATCATCGTTTCACTGTCACTTTAAGCATTGATGGCACTCAAGAAGAGCATGATTTATTACGCCCTCTTAAATCAGGGCGAGGAAGTTATGAGCGTGTTATACAACATATTAAAGGCTTATTAGATGCTAAACCACGTCGCTGTAGAGTCATTGCACGAGTAACCGTCACGCCGCGAAATTTGAAATTAAAGCGGGCAATGGATGAGTTTATTGCCCTAGGTTTCGATAATGTACTGTTCTCTCCTGTTCTTAGCTCTCCAACTGATATTGATACCATGCAAGAAAATGACTTCAATATCATGCTTGAGCAATTAATCGAATGCGGTGATGCCTTTGAAGAACATATATCAGCTGGGAAAGTTTACCCCCTTGGTAATTTAATCAACACCTTAAAACGTATTCACAATTATCACCGTGATACTTACCCTTGTGGTGCGGGTGGTGGTTATATGGGTGTTTCTTCGGAAGGAAATTTGTTTGCCTGTCATCGCTTTGTCAATGATGAAGCGGGAGACATGGGCAATGTTGAAACGGGCATTAATAAGGATAAACAAGCCACTTGGTTCGTGGAGCGCAATGTCCACAACCAGAAACCTTGCAGCAGTTGCTGGGCACGCTATATGTGCAGTGGTGGGTGCCATTATGAATCTATGAACAGTGGTCGTGTATCTTGTGACTATATTCGTGGCTGGCTACATTATTGCTTAGGTCTATATATTCGCTTACTTAGAACGAATGCCGAGCTGCTGGAACAAGCTTTGCAGTTGACTGATTTTGAAGGTGGTTAAACAAACCATTCAGGTTGATATTTGCATCATCGGTGGTGGACCAGCAGGCTCTACTATCGCCTATCGACTTGTCTCATTAGGCTACAAAGTATGTCTCCTTGAAGCAAAAACATTTCCACGCCCCCATGTAGGCATGTCATTAACCCCAGCCGTTCTATCGCTACTAGAAACCATTAATGCCCGTAAGCTGATTGAAAATGCTAACTTTTTATCAGTAGAAAGTAGCTTAGTCTGGTGGACAGGAAAAAATCCACGCGCTAAAGCACAGCAAGAAGGTAAAGGCTTACATGTTGATCGAGGCGAATTCGACCAGCTTCTGTTAAACCACGCCCAGCAACATGGCGCACAAGTATTGCAAGCAACACGCGCTAAAACACCTAAAAAGATAGAGTGTGGATTATGGGAAACGCCCCTTCATTCTGCGGGAGAAATAAAGTCGATACTCTCTCATTTCATTGTTGATGCATCAGGAGGACGGTCGATACTCAAACAAAAAAAACGCCGACTCTCTCCTGCTTTATTTTCAATTTATGCTTACTGGCATACCCCCACGCAAACAATCACCGATGGTGCAATTGAGGCAGGCACAGATGAATGGTATTGGTTTGCCCAAGTTAACCCCGAAAAAGCCATTTCTGCTGTCTTTATTGACCCAAAGCGTATCGGTAAAAACTCGTCATTAACACTTAAACAGATGTACTTAGAACAGATTGATAACTTCAAGCTCTTTCAAAGCAATCGCAACAAGACAATAATAGGAGATGTACACGCCTGTGATGCCTCCAGCTGGGGCATAGAGAATCCTGTTGGAAAGGATTTTATTCATATAGGCAACTCCAGTTTCAGTATGGATCCTTTAAGTTCTCAAGGCGTGCAGGCGGCTCTCATTTCAGCCTTTCAAGCTGCCGTGGTTATTAATACCCTGCTTCGGTATCCACAAAACAAACCATATGCCCTATCCTTTTACAAAGAGCGTCATCAAGAAACAATACAGCGCTACACCACAAAGACCGCTGATTTTTATGCCGAAAGAGCAAAGGTCTGCGATACATATTTTTGGCGTGAGCGTGCTTCAAAAGAGCCAGCTAAGGAAGTATTTCAGCCAATTCAAACGCCTCTTGATCCTCAGTGTAAAATTGAATTATCTAAAATGGCTACTATGGAAACAATGGCTGTAATGGTAGAAGACCAAATCATTCCTAAACTTACCCTGCAACATCAGAACCTTGAACGACCAATTAGCTATCTTGGAGGAGTAGAAATTGTTCCACTACTGCAACAACTTCAAACAGGGCAATCTATCCAAACAATGATTGAAGGTTGGGCAAAAAAAATGCCACAGCATCTATGTTTTGAAATTATAGACTGGTTGTGGCAACGGCAGATCATTGTTCTACGGAAGTAATTTTTCTAATTAAAACTATGGATTACGATACCCCCGCAAATACATCCACTCAAAAAAGCGTTTAGAGATATGCAATAAACGGCATGGTGGCAATAGTATCGTCCGTTTTTCATTGCGAAAAACTAAGCTTCCCTTGTTCAAGGAATCAATAATACACGCTAATTCAAACTTAAAAGTATGGCTTGCTGGCTTGCCTTCAAATTCATCCATGACATTATTTACCGCTGCTACTGCCTGTAAGTCTGCCATGTGTGCTTGCTTGGGTTGCCAATCGGGTCCTGGGTAGCTTCCCGAATCACCGGCAACATAAACATGCTCCATTGTTTCAACTTTACAGTGCTTTGTAGCTTGAATCAGCCCACCTGCACTTAAAGGAAAACCAGATTCAGCAGCAAATGATGGCCCCGTCATTCCTGGCATAAAGAGAATTAAATCAGCCTCTATTTCGCCACCTTCGGTGATCACTTTGTTACTTTCAAAGCCTTTCATCTTATGACCAAGGTGTGCTTCTATATCTCGCTTCTTTATTTCGCCTAAAATACCTTTCACTGCACCCTCACCCAGACGCTTACCTGGTTGTGGCGAAGGATTAAAAAAGACTAGCTTGAATTTATCACGACGTTTTTCTTGGCGTAATTGTGTATCTAAGCCAAACAGCAACTCAAACATTGGTCCACCACGCATTGCAGAAGGCTCTTTAGGATTACCGCCAAAACCTAATGCTATCGTGCCACCATCCATTTCTTTGATACGATCACGCATTTTTTCTGCGGCAGAGATACCTTCACAGATGGTAATAACATTCTCAATACCAGGAAGCTTCTTAATAAAGCGACCACCACTAGCAACAAGCAAGGCATCATTCGCTATCTCACCATTTTCAGTAACGACCGTACGCCCCTCATCTTTAATGAGCTGCACAGTACCTGCTTGGAAGTTGATATTATTTTTAGCAAAAAAGGCGGTTAAATCAGTTCGCAGGTCATCTCCTGTGCGCTTACCTGATGGAATCCAGATTAAACTTGGCATATAAATAAACTCTGCCTTTGGAGCAACCAAGGTTATTTCAATCTCTTTAGAACGCTTACGTAATGTTTTAATAGCCGTTAAAGCAGCAAAGCCTGCGCCTATAATTGTGATTCTTTTTGCCAAAAGGATTTCCTCTTTGTACCAATGAACCGTGGACTGCTACAACAGCCACAGCAAAATAAATAACAGGTAATGTGTAGCCTGATTTTAAACCAGCTAACATGAATAATCGCAGATCATACAACAGGAAGCTATCTTCCTTGGTATTAGGGATGAAAATTCAATAACACCCGAACATTTCATTTGCTTTGTTATCCCGACTCATCCAACCTCACTACGTTGCATAGCCTGCTATGTGCCTCACAATATCAAATGAGCAGAAATAAAAACTCTGCGGTAAGTTTCGGGTATTATTAAATCTTCATTCCTTAGCAATACTAATCTAAACATAAAACACTTTATTATTAGCAGCAATAAAAATCTATGAATATCCGTAAAAAATCACCTGAACTTCTACTACTCCTCATTGTTGCAGGTTCTGCAATGAGTTTTGCGATGTGGCAAAATCTGCTCAATAACTTCGCAATAGAGCAAGTAAGTTTTACAGGCACAGAAATAGGTATCTTACAAAGCCTACGAGAAGTCCCTGGTTTTTTTGCTTTTACGATTATTTTTGTGCTTATCCTTATTCGCGAACAGCGCATGACCTATATCTCACTGATGTTATTAGGCTTTGGAACACTATTAACAGGCTTCTTTCCCTCTGCCATCGGTTTTTATCTCACCACTATCCTTATGTCAGTCGGGTTCCATTACCTCGAAACACTACAAAACTCACTATCATTACAATGGATCGATAAAAAACAAGCACCTGAGTTTTTTGGCAAGATGATTGCCGCTAAAGCTGCCGCCTCTATTGTCGCTTTTAGTTTAGTCTGGGTGCTATTCGAGCACTTTCATATTGGCTACGTATGGATTTACATTATTGGCGGCGGCATATCCATCATCATCGCCCTCTATAGTTGGAGTTACTTCCCTAGCTTTCCTGAAAAAGTCTATCAGCATAAAAAAATCATTTTACGCAAACGCTACTGGCTCTACTACGCCTTACAGTTTATGGGCGGCGCAAGGCGACAAATTTTTGTGGTCTTTGCAGGATTCTTAATGGTACAAAAGTTTGGTTTCAGTGTCGGAGAAATATCCTTACTCTTTCTTCTCAATGCTACTTTCAATATTTTTCTAGCTCCCCGCATAGGTAAGTTAATAGGCATTATCGGTGAACGTCGCGCTTTAATCATCGAATATATTGGATTGATTTTTATCTTTGCTGGGTACGCTTTAGTCGAAAGCCCAGCAATAGCTGTGGTCTTATATGTGTTAGATCATTTATTCTTCGCAATGGCAATCGCACAAAAGACATATTTCCAAAAAATTGCTGACCCTGCCGACATTGCCTCTACAGCAGGCGTCTCTTTTACCATCAACCATATCGCAGCGGTCGTGATACCTGTTATTTTTGGCACACTCTGGATGCAATCATCAGCATTGGTTTTTTATGTTGGCGCAGCAATGGCTGGCATATCTTTATTGTTAGCTTTCAATATCCCAACCGAGCCTAAACTTGGTAAAGAAGCAATTATCGGGTAGATCAAAAAACACACAGAAACTTTTTAATATTAAATATTTAATTAAGTATTAAAGAGTTAACAATATATTTGTCGATAAAGCCCTTTGAAATACCAATTTTCACACAAAAAAACCTTGACTAATTCTATTAG
>DQSN01000021.1 GCA_015663245.1 Leucothrix mucor | reverse complement strand
AGGAGAACCTAATAATGAAATATTTTACAACAGTAATGGTCTTATTTTTAACGCTTAGTTTTTCATTGAGTGTGAGTGCTAAAAATGTTGCTGCCGAAGCAGCGGTATTGAAAGCAAATAATGCTATTTTTAGCGAGTTAGAAAAGAGAAAAGTAGAGTTGAAGTCTAACCCTAAAATATTGCAAAGCATTGTTGAAAAACAAGTTGTGCCTTTTATTGATTTTGAAGCAATGGCTAAGTTGACACTTGGAAAGCACTGGAAATCTGCGTCGCAAGCTCAAAGAGCGAGTTTTCTTGTGGCTTATCGCGCTATGCTAATTAATAGTTACGCTAAGAATATGATGGGCTATGGTGGGGCAGTAATGACAGTAAAAAGCTCAGTTTCCGCAGGGCGCGAAGGCTATGAAACAGTGCGTACATTAATTACTCCAAAAGGTAGTGCTGCAGTTGCTGCTAATTACGATGTGCGAAATAAAACAGGTCGTTGGAAGGCTTATAATATTGAAATATTAGGTCTCAATTTAATTACTAATTTCCGTACAAATTTCACTCGTGAAGTTTCTCGCACTGGTTTAGATGCGTTGATTGCCCGTTTAGAAAAGAGTAATAATTCTTAATATAATGCTGAAGTTCATCAAAAATGAATCAGGTTACGCTTTGCAAGGTAGCCTGAATTACGATTCTGTGAGTGATTTAATCCACCAAAGGTTGGCACTTGCAGATTTTGAGTCTAATCATGTGGACATAAATTGCCAACAATTAGATCGTATTGATAGTGCGGGGATAGCGTTGTTTATCCAATGGCAACGTGAGTGTGAAAGTAACAATAAAACACTACGTTTCCTCAATCTTTCACTTCAGGTAACGTCTCTGCTTAAAGCGAACCAGTTAGATGGTTTTTTTGTAACGTAGCATTCTTGAATGCTGTCTTTCATCGATCCGAAAAATCATTGCTTTGATCTTTATTATTATCGTAAAAAAGTAAGCTTTGCATACAGTTGCAAGTACTCTTCTAATAAAAACTCAATACATGAACTGTAATCCAGCTAACTTAGCACGTATCAAAAAGTCACTACTTTGGGTGTCTGCAAAGCCCGATGGTATTGTTGTCAATCATAGTGATGGTGTCGAAAACCTTCTAGTAATAAAGGAGGGTAGTCTAGTCTCGCTACATTTTATGGATACAAAAATACTGTTAGCTAAAACAGTCGTCAGTGACATGATGTCAAATATTGATATTTCTAGACCGTTAAATTTATTGGGCAAGTATGCGCAAGCGATGATGTTAACGGTGGTTTTTAAGCCGCAGCCAAAAAGGCTTTATATGCTTGGTTTTGGTGGTGGGCGCGTACCAATGGTATTTCATCATTATTTTTCCAGCTTGCAAGTGGAAGCTTCAGAGCATAGCCAGGGTGTTGTGCAGCTGGCTGAAGTTTGTTTTGGCATAAGCAATGATGACAGGATGAAAATAAGCGTAGCAGACGGACGTGAGCACTTAGAGACCTTTCCTGAAAGTCACTTTGATATTATCCTATTGGATAGCTTTTCAGGGGTAGGGGAGCATCCTAATCAATTATCAACTCAAGAGTTTTATCAACTTTGTAAGTCACGGTTAACGCACGATGGTGTAGTAGCGACCAATCTTGTCGATAATAATCCTTACTTTAAGCAAAAAGTTGCTACTTTTTGTGCAGCATTTAAGTATAGCTATCAATATGAAAACGCAGGGTCTCTCATCTTTTTTGGATCAGATGCTGATGATTTTTCTCAAGCTGATTTTAAACAGAAGGCTGCAAAAATTCATGCTCAATATGATTTTGAATTCCCTTTTGTTGAAAGTAGTGAACGTATTACAGCTTGCCAAGCGGAGGTATTCTCAAATAAACGATTACGCGATGACGATGTTTATAGTTGAGATTTGAATGCTCTGATATAATTTTTAGATTATCATGGGAAGATCAGGGGCAGCATTTATGAAACTATTAGCACCTGCAAAATTAAACCTATTTCTACACATTATAGGGCGGCGTGAAGATGGCTATCATTTATTACAAACCATTTTTCAGTTTTTAGATTACTCTGATGAAATAGAGCTAGCTCTACGAGAAGATGGAAAAATTCGTCGTTTATCAGGTCTATCATCTGTAAAAGCAGAAGATGATTTAGTTGTTCGTGCCGCAAAGTTATTAAAAAAACATACGAATACTGCTTATGGCGTTGATATAAGCGTCGATAAAAAGCTCCCTGTGGGCGGCGGTCTTGGTGGTGGTAGTACTGATGCAGCAACCGTGCTGGTAGGTCTTAATCAACTATGGCGGTGCCACTTGTCTATTGATAACTTAGCCGATTTAGGTTTGCAGCTGGGAGCCGACGTACCTGTATTTGTACGTGGTAAATCTGCATGGGGTGAGGGTGTAGGAGAGCTATTGGAACCAATTATATTGCCCGAAGTTTGGTTCCTTGTTCTTCATCCTAATGTTTTTGTGTCAACAGCCGAACTTTTTTCAGATCAGGCATTGACACGGGATTGCGAACCCTTCAAAATAGCGCGCTTTCTTGAGGGGTATGGTTCAAATGTTTTTGAGCCAGTAGTAAGAAATAAACATTCAGAAATTGCAGAAGCAATAGATTGGCTGTCATCTTACTCACCAGCACGTTTAACTGGAAGTGGAAGCTGTATTTTTGCTAAATTTCCGAATAAAAACATTGCCCAAGATGTGCTAAATGAGTTACCTTCTCGCTGGCACGGATTTGTAGCAAAAGGAGTCAATAAATCTCCTTTGTATACAAGCCTTGAGAAAAAAATGTAAAACACAATTGGGTCGTCGCCAAGCGGCAAGGCACCGGGTTTTGATCCCGTTATTCGTAGGTTCGATCCCTACCGACCCAGCCATATTTATACTAGGAAGCCTTGATGGCTTCCTTTTTTACTTTTATTCTTTTTTAATTACTAGCGCGAGAGCAAATCATGCCTGACGTAGATAGGATGATGATATTTGCAGGTAATGCGAACCCAGAACTTGCTCAGGCCGTTGCCGATCATATCGGTGTCCCTTTAGGGGAAGCAACCGTATCCCAGTTTAGTGATGGCGAAGTTCATCTCGAAATTTTGGAAAATGTACGTGGTTGCGATGTCTTTGTTATTCAGCCAACCTGTGCGCCGACTAACGACAACTTCATGGAGTTGTTGATCATGATAGATGCCCTCTATCGAGCTTCTGCTGGTCGTGTCACCGCTGTTATTCCTTATTTTGGTTATGCACGTCAAGATCGTCGTGTGCGTTCACGACGAGTACCTATCTCTGCTAAGTTAGTTGCCGATATGTTACTGACTAGTCATGTAGATCGTATTCTCACTATTGACTTACATTCTGATCAAATTCAAGGCTTCTTCGATCTACCTGTTGATAATATTTATGCTTCTGGCGTATTAGGTATGGATATAGAAGAGAAGCAGTATGAAAATTTATGTGTTGTTTCTCCTGATGTAGGTGGGGTTGTCCGTGCAAGAGCACTTGCTAAAGCATTGGGTGATATAGAATTAGCGATTATTGATAAGCGTCGTCCTGAGCCTAATGTCTCTGCGGTAATGCATATTATTGGTGATGTGAAAGGTAAAACTTGTGTATTGATTGATGATTTAGTGGATACGGCTGGTACGCTGTGTCACTCCGCTAAAGCTTTGAAAGAACATGGTGCTAATAAAGTAGTTGCTTATGCAACTCATCCCGTTTTTTCAGGCAATGCAATTACTAATATAGAATCTTCTGACCTAGATGAAATTATTGTTACAGATACAATACCGCTAAGTGATGAAGCCAAAGCATGTAGTAAAATACGTCAACTTTCAGTGTCTAAAATCTTATCTGAATCTGTTGAACGTATTAATAGAGAAGAATCAATTAGTGATTTATTTGCTGATATAGAATTTTAATAAATAGCCCCTAAAATTTTTTAGGGGCTATTTATATTTCGTAAGCCTCAAATAGAGGTATTTTTACAAATTCTGGTCGCGGAATTTGTTATTTGGAAGCTTTAAAGCTTCGTTAATTTTGGAGAATGCTCATGGCAAACACTTACAGTTTGACCGCTATTGCACGTAACGATTTAGGGAAAGGAGCGAGCCGCCGCCTACGTCGTGAAAACTTAGTGCCAGCAGTTATATATGGCGGATCTGGAGATGCTGTTTCTGTTTCATTAAAGAAAAATGAAATGGATCGTAATTTAATGGATGAGGCTTTCTATTCATCATTGATCACACTTGATCTAGACGGTAGTAAAGAAGTTGTTGTATTGCGTGATTTACAACGTCACCCAGCAAAACCAATTATTTTACATGCTGACTT
>DQSN01000250.1 GCA_015663245.1 Leucothrix mucor | reverse complement strand
CCTTTGATTTACGGAATTTACCTGCAATATAGGCTTGCCACTTACCACGACGTTTCATTTCCATACCAGGGAGTGGTTGCACACCTTTAAACTGGGGAGATGTTACTTTTGGCTCATCATCATCTGCTTTGTAGACTTTTACACGCACGTCATACCAACCTGCTTGACCTGTCACAGGATCAGAGTTTGAAACATGATCACCTGCATCGTGTGGCGGCAACTCTTCCGAGATAACATGATTCAGTAAAAAGCCTTTATTTGACTCATTGGCATTAGGCTCCAAGCCCCATGTACCATTGGCTTTACCTATCGCATTCCATGTCCAAACTGTACCTGGCTCTAGTGCCTCGGTGAAGCGACACATGCCACGCACTTTGCCATGCATTGATTCGATCCACACCCAATCACCATCATCAAAGCCATTCTGCTTTCCCAGCAAAGGGTTTACAAACAAATAGTTATGCGTATGGATCTGGCGTAACCACGCGTTTTGCGAATCCCATGAGTGATACATCGCCATTGGTCGCTGAGTTAGCGCATTCAATGGGTACTCATGTGTATCCGTTAACTGTGTTTCTAGTGGCTCGTGATAAAATGGCAAAGGATCAAAGTACATCTCAACCCGCTTACGCAAACGCTCAGGAGGCTGTCTTCCTGTGGTTTGCCCTTTCGCCGCGAGGCGGAATTTTTGCAAGACTTCGGAATACAAATGAATATTGATAGGTTCATCGTAACGCGTCATACCGTGATCTTGCGCCCAATGTAGATAACCTTTATTCCAGTTACGCATATACTGGAATGACTTCGGTAATTCGTAATGATAAACACAGTTATTTTTCTCGTACATCTCCCATTGACGTGGATTAGGTGCGCCTTTTAGGAATTTTTCGCCACTTTTACCACGCCATCCTGCAAGGAACCCCACACCTGACCCAGGTGATGTTTCAAAATTGATGACAAAATCACGGTAATCACGAAACTTACGTTTACCTCCTTCATCCACAAAAGCAGGTAGTTTTAAACGTGTCCCCAACTCTACAATGACATCTTGGAAGGCTTTACAGTCACCTTTAGGCGGTAACACAGGGATACGCACCGAATCAACAGGACCATCATATTCTGAAATAGGACGGTCCAGCAACGACATTACATCGTGACGCTCAAGGTAAGAGGTATCTGGCAAGATTAAATCACCAAAATCCACGGTCTCAGAACGATAGGCATCAGCAACAATGATGAAGGGAATTTTATATTCGCCATCTTCATTTTTATCGACGAGCATTTTACGCACTTCACCCGTATTCATGGATGAATTCCATGCCATATTCGCCATGAATAACATCAAGGTATCAATCGGATAAGGGTCGCCACGCCACGCATTGGTAATGGCATTGTGCATAAGTCCGTGTACTGATAGCGGATATTCCCAGGAAAAACCACGGTCTAAACGAATAGCCTCACCATCATCATCCACAAACAAATCATCAGGATCAGCAGGCCAACCAAGTGGCATACCATTAAGCGGTGTATTTGGCTTGATGTCGCCCCAACCTGTTGGTGGTTTTGGACAAGGTGGAATTGGTCGTGGGAACGGTGCTTTATGACGGAATCCACCAGGACGATCAATCGTACCTAATAGCGTCATCAAAATACTTAAACCACGAATTGCTTGGAAACCGTTAGAGTGAGCAGCTAAACCACGCATAGCATGGAATGAAACAGGATTGCCAATCACAGAGTCATGGTCTTTTCCCCAAGCATCTGTCCATTGAATCGGCAGTTCGATTTTTTGATCGCGTGCGGTAATACCCATTTCGTGAGCAAGGCGACGAATGGTATCCGAAGATATACCTGTAATGCCTTCTGCCCATTCTGGAGTGAAGTCTGCAACACGCTCTTTGAGTAGTTGAAAGGCAGGTTTACACGGCGTGCCATCAGGTAAGTTAAACTCGCCCATCAAGTAAGGATCAACACCTTCTGTGTGCATAGAGATAGGAATATCTAATTCTTTATCCCACCACAGTTTATTTTGTGCATCAAAGCAACCTTCTTCTTCAGGTACTTCAAAACGCAGGAACATACCTTCTTCCATGCTACCTGGCGTGAGGTCAACTAACTCAGCAGAGTTGGTGTACTGCACGAGGAAGTCACGATCATAAAGACCTTGCTTAATAATTTCATGAATAAAGGCTAAAAATAATGCACCGTCTGTACCTGGCTTAATGGGAACCCATTCATCAGCAATCGCAGAGTAACCTGTCCGCACAGGGTTAATAGAAACAAAACGTCCACCATTACGTTTGAACTTAGACAGCTCAACTTTCATTGGGTTGGAGTGATGATCCTCCGCAGTGCCAATCATAAAAAACAGTTTTGAACGCTCTAAATCAGGTCCGCCAAACTCCCAGAATGATCCTCCGATGGTATAGATCATACCTGCGGCTAGGTTTACCGAACAAAAGCCACCGTGTGCTGCATAGTTTGGTGTACCAAATTGCTTGGCGAACATGCCTGTAAGCGCCTGCATTTGGTCGCGCCCTGTAAAGAGGGCGAATTTTTTTGGATCTTCAGCACGAATTTTACTAAGGCGTTTTTCTAAAATCTCAAAGGTTTGATCCCAAGAAATCTCATCAAAAATACCTTCACCGCGCTCCGTACCTTCACGGCGAAGCAGAGGCTTAGTTAGGCGAGCAGGAGAATATTGCTTCATAATTCCTGACGCACCCTTTGCACACAAAACGCCTTTATTTAGCGGGTGATCGGGGTTGCCTTGAATATAGCGAACCTCACCATCTTTTAGTGTGACTCGGATACCGCAACGACAGGCACACATGTAACAAGTCGTTGTTTTTACTTCAATGCCTTCATTTTTATTAGAAGATAGTGTATTTTCGTTCATTAGTATTTAATAACATTCTAATTTAATTGAACGCTAGTGTGCCTAACTTTTCTTTATAGTGCTAATTGTTTTTGCTTATATTCGGATAGACGTAACTATGGAACGTACACGAGGCCTCCAGACCTCCTCCCTAGTAATTCTGATTACATCAGATCGACTTTAGCAAAAGTCTAAAAGCTTAGCAGAATATAGTAACTATGCATTTCAACTGAGAGAGTCTGACCAGAAAAAAAAAGGAATATCATGTTGTACACATTCCTAATATTACGATGAATGTAACAAAATATTTGAAACTTTTACGTTTGTTTTTTCATCTAAGCGCCTATCCTCCGAAAACCATAGCTAGTACTTTTGTACGAGGACTGGCTCATTACTACTCAACAGCAAATTAAAAATACTAATGGTGGCTATTAATTATACAAAATTGCTTGTTTTGTATTTTTATTAAAGAATACAATAATTTAGGAAGGTAAATTTAATGAAAAAAATAGTAGTGGGATCAATATTACTGGTACTACTGTCAAATACTCTATTTGCAGCGGCAATATTACAGCATAAATTAACTATTACGAAAATTAGAGCTGCCTCAATATCCGCAGTTAGAATTATGTACAATAAAAAGACTAATGTTTCACTTCATGTCGATGCAAAAACAAAAGGGTATGCTTCCTGTGAGCTTTATGCCAAAGATCAGAAAGGGACTTGTTCGGTACAGTTTCCTGGTCGAGAAGAAATCGTCACAAAATGCGTGTTCGTTAAAAAGGCCCGAGGTAGAGGCAAACATAAAAATGTAGCACATTGTTATGCAACAAATTTACTCTTCTTTTTCCCTAATGCTAAGGCAAGCAAAGCAAAGTAAATAAAAACTTCACAGCAGACGAACATAATAAATCTAACACTTACTTATATCTCCCACGAGGCTTTTATTTGCTTAACAATCTTGAGTCGCTTTTGGTAGAGTTGTTCACGTATCTGTGGCCCCTCAAAACCTGCCTGTATAATATCTTTCACATCAACGACTGATGTTTTCTCCAAGAGGAATCTGAGAAAATCTGCCTGCTCATAGGGGTACTCTTCATACGTTGGTCGCCCCCTACTATCTGCTGTGCAAGCCAATAAAAACTGTAAAAAACGTTCAGGGCGACGAAAAGCGTCCGTTGCATCGAGTACTTTTAATAAAGTTTTAGGCTTTACCTCAAAGGCTCGATGTATATGGGTATGATATTTACTAGTGATTTCTGCCAATTGTTTATAAGCTTTTGGGGCTTTGTAGCGGTCACATAATTTTCGCACCAAATAATAGCCACGATCTTCATGCCCATAATGATGCGGTAATATCTCAGGGTCAGTTGTTCCTTTGCCTAAATCGTGAGTAAGTGCCGCAAAGCGTACTTCTGGCTCTGGGCTGAGAAGACAAGCTTGCTGTAATACCAATAATGTATGCACTCCTGTATCTATTTCAGGATGATGTTGCTCAGGCTGAGGGACACCAAATAAACGATCAATCTCAGGGAAGAGGATTTTTAAAGCCCCGCACTCACGTAAAGCTT
>DQSN01000074.1 GCA_015663245.1 Leucothrix mucor | reverse complement strand
ATAAAATATTCCAATAAATACTCGAACGAGTAGACGTTAGTACACATATCATGTTTCCTTATTTTAAGAATTGTCCCGATAGGTGTATCTAAGTAAACTATAGCTTATCATCCTCGTTTTTTCATCAACTGATAAAAAAGAGTCATTGTGACAGTAGCCCTACTATCATCAACTGCTTTTTGATCCATTGCGATAAACGGGTATTTGATTCCAAGGTGCTGGATAGTAATCCCCAATATGATTTCTAAAAAATCATTCACTATGCCCACTTGATAACCATCGACGCAAGTAATGAGTGTTGAATTTTTGATTGGTTCAAACTTTATTTTGACTAATTTTAAATCTACTTATGCTTTAGGTAGTTGTTGTAAATATTTAATAAACAACATTGAAGATGATTTTCAACAGTATAAAAGGGTAAGAAATAATCACTTGATATGAGCGTTATATTTCACCATCCATATTGTTTAATTTATTACACAGGTATACACTAAGTTACGATAAATATAACCTAGTGTATACCAATGCAAGCCACTGAAATTTTAAAAATAACGCTGAATTCACTTCTCCGCAGTGTGCCCTGTCCCTTCTTTACCGTGTCTGACTTACGATCAGCACTGCCTGAATTATCAGTGGGAGCATTTAAAGCGGTCTTGTCTCGCGCCTCTAAAAAAAACCTGATAAAACGTGTTTGTCGAGGCTTGTATTTCTATCCTCATCAATGCCAGCCTACGGGTTTAGAGTTATATCATGCTGCTGCGCGACTAAGAGCGCATGAATTCAACTATATTAGTCTGGAAACTGCTTTGAGTGATGTAGGGGTGATCTCTCAAATTCCACTGCAATGGATTACTCTTATGTCATCAGGCAGATCACAGACAATTGAATGTGCTGGCTTGGGACACATTGAATTTATCCATACAAAAAAAAAGCCGAATGATTTAATGAAGCATTTACACTACGACGGGGAATGTCACCTTTGGCGGGCTGATATTACATTGGCGATGAAGGATATGAAGTATACACAACGAAACCTTGATTTAATTGACTGGGAACTTGCCAATGAATTTATTTGACCAATTAGTAAATGAAGCTATCCAGAAAACCAATCAGCTCAGTGCATTGCGAGTGGTGGTTGAAAAAGAATTGCTTCACCATGATATTATCCGAGAAATGAGCCGATCAGGTCTACTGGAACAGCTTACCTTTATGGGCGGTACTTGCTTACGAGCTTGCTATGGTTCCAATCGACTGAGTGAGGATCTTGATTTTACGGGAGGGCATGATTTTGATAAATCATCATTAAGTCAGCTATCCAAAGTTCTTAAAAAGCAGTTACAGGCAAAATATGGCTTGCAGATTGAGGTATCTGAACCCAAACGGGAAACAGGCAATGTTGATACGTGGAAACTCAAGATCATCACCCGACCAGAGCAACGCTCTATACCGATGCAACGTATTAATATAGATATTTGCTCTATTCCTAGTTATGACAGAAAACCAAGCGTATTGCGCAATCATTATGGTGTGGATATGGGAACATCGGGTTTGCTATTACAAATAGAAAGCCGAGAAGAAATCTTTGCGGATAAAATTATCGCTTTTGCTTTGCGTCCTAATCGCCTAAAAAATAGAGACCTTTGGGATATTGCTTGGTTGACTCAGCAAGGTATAAAACTTCCTATTGAACTCGTTGAACATAAAATAAAAGATCATCAACAAACACGGCAGGGCTTTATTAAAAAGCTCTTAAAAAGAAAACAGGAGTTAGTCGAGACTCAAGCATTGGAAGCAGCTTTCAAACAGGAGATGCGTCGTTTTTTGCCTGCTGACATTGTTAATAATACGATTGATAACGAAGTTTTTTGGGATTACATCAAACAAGTTGTTAGTGAAGCAAGTGATGATGTTATTGCTCAGCTCAAGAATAAGGGGGAAACATTTAAACTCTGATTACACAAGATACGCTTAAAATGGATGGTAAAAAATGAACTTGTTTGAAAGTAAAAAAACAGAGCCTTGCTTATTTTTTATTTTTCCAGAGTTGATACTCTGATGGTCGCAAACCATATCTTGCAAGATTGCCTTCATGTAAGCGACGCAATTCCTCAATAATCAGAGCCTTTATCGGCTGTTGGCTTTCCTTATCCTGGACTCTCTTTTTCACTTCTTCTTGAATAAGTGACACTGACTCATTTTGGTAATTGATGACAACAGTATAGATGACTTGCTTAATCACATCACGAAATGCTAAACGTAGCGGGTCAGGTTCGCTCAATCCTTGCTTAATAGCTAAATACTCTTTGGTTGAACGCTCATAAGCCCAAACAAATAGATCTCTCAATAACTCAACGCGGGTTAATTCATAAACACCAAGAATGGCTTGGCTATATGCTTTTTCAGGAACATCTAAAAAAGTGAGAGGACATAAATTAGCACGTATCAAAGGCAAGTTTGCAGCCAGTCTTGAAGTGCGTTTATTAATATCAGCAAAGGGTTGCAGATAAGGCAAGTGCACCATAACAAAAAATGACTGCTCAAAAGGATCGTTTATTTGACTGGCTTTATCGAGTACCACAGTAAACACCTCATCAATTTGTGAAGGAACGGATAATGGTCTAAAAACACTTTTTCCAATTTCAACAATATGTGTGCGTATGCGACCTTCATCAGAGGGATTAGGCAATAGGTTTTCTGACAAGCTACTGTGTAGATTTAACAAGGTAAAACGATCAAAGCCTATAGAATCAATATTTTCGACCAGTAACTCAATCGCAGATTTATGGTTTAGAATCATTTGTGTTTCAATGGCTGCTTTGCCTTGGGCGACTTGACCATTCACTATTAAGTTTTGTGTATCTAAACGTGAATAAGTATTACCTTCCAAATGGCTTGATGCCCATGAAAGATCAATCAACAAGCGACTCAATATTTCCCTACCAATAAGTTCCAGCAGGCAAAACCTGTTCCTTAATGGTTCCCATTTTTTTAAGTTGGCGACGTAATGAAGCAGAGAGATACCACGTTTTATTTGGTTTATATGAATCAAGAAAATCATGCTGATAACCCACTGGACTTCGTGCTTCAATGGTCTGGTCAATATAAGACAGAATATCTCTGCTATCCTCTGAAAGGGGAATAAAATCTGAATAGCCATTTTCTGTGATATTAGCTTGTGACGGAATTAACAGAGGCTTATAACAACGTGCCCGACCTTCACCAGATGACTGAATAAGACCCTCTTGGATAAATTGGGTAAGCCACCGTTGTGCGCTTCTGCGAGCAACATCAGGGTGCTCAAGCAACCACTGAGACAATGATATTCCATCAGGTGATAATTGGATACTGTTCAGAAGTTGTTGTTTACTTGTCATATTATGGCGCGGTTTATCGAATAATGGCGCGATTAAAGGGTATTTAGGTCATTGTATTTGAAAATATGTTTTTTTTAGATGACCATTCGCCCTATACCATTTGTTGAAGTTTAAAATAACATGAAGTAAATTATATTTTACGTATACTTCTCAAACATAAAATATAATTTACATATTATGAAAGCTACTAGCACATCCAGCTAAACTAAAAAGCATCTAGAAATCATGGGTAGCATGATCAAAATGCCTCGTTTGGAGCTTAAATTATCCCAGCAAGAGCTAGGAAGTCGCATTGGTGTGACGCGTCCAACCATTAGTGCTATTGAAAAAGGCAAACCCAATGTTGCCATTGGCAGTGTGGTTGAAGCTGCTTATATTATGGGTTTGCCGTTAATGGGAGAAGAAGACCCTAAGGAATGAAAACAAAATAACTTCCCAAACTACACAGCCTTTTTAGCCCAACTAAAACAAGCTCAGATCGTTGCGTAGAGTGACTATGCTCCTCCTGACCTAGTTTAATTTGAACTAAAAATTCAGGTGTAGTTTGGGATATTATTTAATTTCCATTCCTAAACAACTAAATTAACTCTCTCAAGTTGTTACTAATATCCTAAAATACTGCCTAGCAAAGGAAATACCCCCAAGGTAAAACTAGATAATGACTTCTAATCATCAAGCATTTGTATGGATAGGGTTACTTCAGCAGCCATAGCTTGTGGTTACAATTGCCAGAGAAAAAATATTATTCCTATCCTACGCAGTAAATAAATAGATGCAGATTTTAAATATACTATCCTTTATTTTGATTATATTTTTCTAACTATCATCCCTTACTTTAGCTTATGATATGGTCTATATTACCCTTTACTTTAGGATAAAAAATGTTTCATCGAGATATTATTAATGAATTAGTCGCTTGGTCAAATAAATCCAACAGAAAACCACTGGTACTGCGTGGCGCACGACAAGTTGGTAAAACAACCTGTGTAAATCTCTTTTCACAATCATTTGAACAATATATTTATCTGAATTTAGAATTATCAGAAGATCGTGCTTTATTTCGGCAAGATTATAATATCAGCGAGTTTCTTGAGGCTTTATTTTTTCTTAAAAATAAACAAAAGAATCAGCAGAAAACCTTAATCTTTATTGATGAAATACAGGCAGAACCTAAAGCTGTAGCAATGTTGCGTTATTTGTACGAACTGGCTTCTGAGTACTATGTTATTGCAGCAGGATCTTTATTAGAAAGTGTTTTGGATAAAAAAATCAGCTTTCCTGTCGGGCGTATTGAATACTTACGACTGTACCCCGTCTCGTTTAAAGAGTTTTTATATGCAATGGGAGAAGAGCAGGCAGTTGCATTACTTGAGCAAATACCTTGCCCCGCATTTGCCCATGATAAATTATTGAAGCTGTTTCATAAATATACATTGATTGGTGGAATGCCTGAAATTGTTCAGCATTATGCCGAGCATCGCGACCTGACAAGCTTATCCTCTCTTTATGAAAGCTTGCTGGTTGCTTATTTAGATGATGTTGAGAAGTATGCTAATAATGAAAAGCATAGTCGTGTTATTCGTCATATTATCCAAACGGCTTTTCATTTTGCAGGTGAGCGCATCAAAATGGTGGGGTTTGGAAATTCAAACTATCCATCACGTGAAATTTCAGAAGCAATGCAACTATTAGAAAAATCATTTATGTTGCAGCGTATTTATCCAACAACTGCGACAGAATTACCCCTTTTACCTGATCTCAAAAAATCACCTCGTTTACAACTATTAGATACGGGTTTAGTGAATTATTTTTCAGGCATTCAACAGGAAGTGTTTGGTACAAAAGACCTCAATGCACTCTACAAGGGAAGAATAACGGAACATGTTGTGGGGCAAGAGATACAAGCTCAATCTCACCTTTTATTGAGCAAACTCTGTTTTTGGGTTAGGCAGAAAAACCAATCCAATGCAGAGGTCGACTTTGTCGTTCAACAAGGAAATAAAATTATCCCTGTTGAAGTTAAATCAGGTGCAACAGGAAGATTGCGCTCACTGCATCAATTTGTAGAACGTACCAATCACCCCTTTGCTGTTAGGCTTTATGCAGGGAAGTTAATAAAAGAAGAATCTAAAACCATTGCAGGAATAGAGTTTCAGTTATTGAACTTACCGTATTATTTGGCAGGAGAGCTTGATCAATATTTAGAATGGTTTGTT
>DQSN01000197.1 GCA_015663245.1 Leucothrix mucor | reverse complement strand
TATCAACTTATGCAGGTGACAAGCTAAATATTATCGATACCAGTTGGATTCTAACCCCAGTATTGATTATATTCTTAACAGGTATACCACTATTGATGCTGTTTCATTGTAACTCAAAACCAAATGCTGATTTTTCATCTGCTTTACTTGTATCCTCCAGTGTTTCCGCCATATCCTCAGCATTATGGTTACTTATTTTCTATGTAATAACGATTGTAACTGGAGTGTTTTTTTAAAGCCCCATTTAAACAACTCTCCCTCTTCTCTAGACTCCTAAGTTTCATAGTTACCCGCACCATTATCTCTCGACAGCTCAAAAAAGGGCGTTTCTTGCTCTTTAACAGTGCAAAAGGTATTCTCTTCAGATAATTATATCCCCGAGGAAAACCTACATGAAATTAATCACCGCAATTATAAAACCTTTTAAATTAGATGATGTGCGTGAAGCGCTATCAGAAATAGGTATTCAAGGACTTACGGTTACAGAAGTGAAAGGCTTTGGTCGCCAAAAAGGGCACACTGAGCTTTACCGTGGAGCTGAATATGTAGTAGATTTTTTACCTAAAGTAAAAATAGAAACTGCGGTAGCAAGTGACGCTGTTGATAAAGCAATCGAGGCAATTGTTAATGCAGCGAATACAGGAAAGATTGGTGATGGTAAGATTTTTGTATCCAACATAGAGCAAACAATTCGTATCCGTACAGGAGAAACAGGGCCAGAAGCGCTGTAATCTCCTTGTACTAACAAATTATTGATCACTTTATCTCTAGCTAGGACTCTAAATGAAAATTTTATTGATGATAGCAACTTTATTGCTATTCCCCTTGGTTGCGCAAGCAGAAGATACCTTGAATGGTGCAAATACAGCTTGGATTTTAACATCTACTGCTCTTGTTTTGTTTATGACGTTGCCAGGTTTGGCACTTTTTTATGGTGGCTTGGTTCGTAGTCGCAATGTTCTCTCTATTTTAATGCAATGTTTTGCTATTGCAGCTCTCGCTTCAATATTGTGGCTAGTCGTTGGCTATAGCATCGCCTTTGGAACAGGTAATGATTATTGGGGAGGTCTCGAAAAAGTTATGTTTAGTGGTATGACCAAGGATGCCTTAGCAGGAGATATTCCTGAACCACTGTTCGCACTTTTCCAGATGACCTTTGCCATTATCACACCTGCATTGATTGTAGGCGCTTATGCAGAACGTATTAAGTTCTCCGCCGTCTTACTCTTTTCAGCCTTTTGGTTAATTTTAGTCTACGCGCCTATTACTCATTGGGTATGGGGTGGCGGCTGGTTGCAAAAAATGGGCTTACTCGATTTTGCAGGGGGTACAGTTGTACATATCACCGCAGGTGTTGCCGCTTTAGTTGCCGCACTAATGATAGGTCCACGCAAAAATTTTGGTCGAATTTTACCGCACAATATGACCATGACGGTTACAGGTGCAGGTATGTTGTGGGTAGGTTGGTTCGGTTTTAACGGTGGTAGTGCCTTAGCCGCCAATGGTGATGCCGCAATGGCTATGCTGGTAACGCATATTTCTGCCGCTACAGGCGCAATGACATGGATGCTTATAGAGTGGATTAAATTTGGGAAGCCTACTGCACTAGGTACAGCTACAGGTATGGTTGCTGGTCTTGGAACCATTACTCCAGCTTCTGGCTTTGTAGGCCCAGGAGGTGCACTGATTATAGGTTTATTAGCAGGTATTATCTGTTTCAACGCCACTATCTTGATTAAACAAAAATTCAAAATTGATGATGCCCTAGATGTATTCCCCGTCCATGGAGTAGGAGGAATATTAGGAACACTTCTAGTGGCTGTCTTCGCATCGACTCAATTAGGCGTCTTTAGTGGAAGTGGCTTTGCCGATGGTATTACAAGCATTAGCCAGCAATTAGGAGTACAAGCAATCGGGGTTATAGCAACCATCATCTATACTGCTGTTGTTACTTATATACTCTTTAAGATAGTCGGATGGATGCTCGGCGGTTTACGTGTAACACCAGACGAAGAGTCACAAGGGCTTGATATTGCAGATCATGAAGAACGAGGTTATGACTTGTAATAGCTACAAATTACTCCAGTACACCAGCCAGTTCAAAGTTTTCCTATCAGGCACTTAGGACTGCTTGGTGTACTAGACACAAAAAAGCCCACTTCATAGAGTGGGCTTTTTTGTGCTTATAGGCGTTTCAATTAATTAGCTACCCTGTAGCCTTTTATGCAAACACTACTGAGAAAAAACTAATCCAAGCCCATGCGATAAGAGCTGTTACCATCAGCATTGGTAAACCAAAATCTAAACCAAACATTTACTACCCCCATTTATAGGTTAAATATGGGTAAAGATTAAGGTATAACTTGATCTTGATCAAGCTATACCTAATTTTTGATAGAATTTAAGGCTAAAAACAAGCTTTTACTACGGAGAGTAGTGATCCACTTGCTATAGTAGATCTTTCAGATAATGATTTTCTTGCATTTTTTTTCACTAACAACGATCATTCATAAATGAATAAACAACCTAAAAAAATAGACTTTGAATCAGCGATGGCAGAATTAGAGTCATTAATAAGCAAAATGGAAGAGGATGATTTATCCTTAGAGGAGTCATTAAAGGGCTTTGAGAAAGGTATTTCTCTAACCCGCATGTGCCAAACATCATTACAAGATGCAGAGCAGCGTGTCAGTATACTCACCGAAGATGGTGAAGAAGAATTACTGGTAAATGAGCAATAAATTGATGGGTATTTCTGTATTAAGTCAGTATCAATCAAGAGTAGAAAGCGTACTTGATACTTATTTGCCCGATGCAAGCCATGAACCACGCTTATTACATCAAGCAATGCGCTATTCCGTTCTAGGTGGAGGCAAACGTATAAGACCACTACTCGTCTATGCTTCAGGAGAGTGCTTTGCGGTTAATAAAAAAATATTAGATGCTCCTGCTGCTGCCATAGAATTCATGCATGTTTATTCTTTAATACATGACGACCTTCCCTCTATGGATGATGATGATTTACGGCGAGGTAAAGTCACCGCACATAAAGCCTTCGACGAAGCCACCGCAATACTCAGTGGCGATGCACTACAAGCCTTGGCATTTGATGTTCTCTCCTCATCTCTGCACAAAATAGACACAAAAAATCAACTAAAAATAATTAATATTCTCAGTAAAACTGCTGGTTCTCTCGGTATGGTGGGAGGACAAGTCATTGATTTATCATCAACAGGTAAAACTTTATCTGAGCAACAATTAGAAAATATGCATCTGCATAAGACTGGGGCTTTGATTCGTGCAAGTGTTATGATGGGCGCATTTTGCTCTGAAAATTTAAGCCAACAACATCGTACCGCCTTAGAGCAATATGCTCACTGCATTGGTTTAGCTTTTCAAGTTCGTGATGATATTTTAGATATTGAAAGCGATACAGAAACTTTAGGAAAGCAACAAGGTGCTGATATTGCCGCAAACAAAGCAACTTATCCCGCAATTTTAGGCATGACTGCAGCAAAGCAGAAAGCAACGAAATTGTATGAAACATCCTATGAGGCACTCTCATGCTTTGGTGCTGAGGCTGATTTATTAAGAAACATTGCTGACTTTATCGTCAAAAGAGTTCAGTAATTTCTGTCACACGGTTCACACGTTTTATGTTAAAGCAGATTAACTCCCCCGAAGATTTACGCACACTCAAAAAAGAAGAACTACCCGCAGCTTGCGATGCTTTACGTAGTTTGCTTTTAGAATCCGTTGCAGAAACTGGTGGGCACTTTGCGGCGGGCTTGGGAACCATTGAGTTAACCATCGCCTTGCATTATGTTTTTAATACACCTGATGATCGTTTAATTTGGGATGTGGGGCATCAAGCCTATGGGCATAAAATACTCACAGGACGACGCGATGAAATTACCTCTATCCGCAAAAAAGATGGTTTAGCTCCTTTTCCTCGCAGAGAAGAAAGTGATTACGACGCTTTTGGGGTTGGTCACTCTAGTACTTCAATTAGTGCTGCTTTGGGTATGGCACTTGCCGCTAAACAACTGGGTACTAATCGACAATCAGTTGCCATTATAGGTGATGGTGCAATGACTGCTGGCATGGCATATGAAGCACTCAACCATGCGGCAGACCTAGATGCCAACATGCTGGTTGTTCTTAATGATAATGAAATGTCTATCTCCCCCAATGTCGGTGGTTTAAGTAAGTATCTAACACGACTACTTTCAGGTCGCTTTTATTCTGCCGTAAGAGAAGGCAGTAAAAAAGTATTATCCAATACACCTGGTATGAAACGTTTTGCACGGCGCGCAGAAGAACACACCAAAGGCATGTTATTGCCTAGCACCCTCTTTGAAGAAATGGGTTTTTTATATTATGGCCCAGTTGATGGGCATGATGTGCTGGAGTTGGTTAAAATTCTAGAAAACATCAAAGACATTGACGAGCCGAAATTTTTACATGTAGTCACACAAAAAGGTAAAGGCTATAAGCCAGCAGAACAGGACCCCTGTGCTTATCATGCTGTTCCAGCCTTTAATTTAAAAACAGGCGTCATTCCTCCTATTAAAAAGAAAAAAGATACCCCGACGTATACGCAAGTCTTTAGCGAATGGATTTGTGATATGGCAGCCAAAGATGATCGCCTAGTTGCTATCACCCCAGCCATGCGTGAAGGCTCTGGTTTAGTAGAGTTTTCGGAGCAATATCCTGAGCGTTATTATGACGTAGCAATAGCCGAGCAACATGCGGTAACCTTAGCCGCTGGAATGGCGTGCGAAGGTATTAAACCCATTGTCGCTATCTATTCAACATTTTTACAGCGTGCTTATGATCAATTAATACATGACGTCGCATTACAAAACTTGCCAGTCGTTTTTGCCATTGATCGAGCAGGACTCGTCGGTGCAGATGGTGCAACACACTCAGGTAATTACGATTTTTCTTATCTGCGCTGCATACCTAATATGATCATCATGGCTCCTGCCGATGAAAATGAATGTCGACAAATGCTTTATACCGCTTTTCTTCAAGAAACACCTACCGCAGTACGTTATCCACGGGGAAAAGGGGTAGGAATAACACCTGAAAAACAAATGCAAGCCATTGAAATAGGTAAAGCTAAGACCTTACAACAAGGTAGCCGCATTGCTATTTTACTGTTTGGTTCTTTATTAACAGCAAGTAGCAATGCGGCAGATAGACTAGGGGCAACATTAATCAATATGCGCTTTGTTAAACCACTTGATGAAACCTTGCTAAGAGAAATAGCACAAACACACGATGTGTTGGTGACTATTGAAGATAATGCAGTGAATGGTGGCGCAGGCAGTGGTGTAAATGAGTTTCTATTACAAGAAAGTTTATCCGTAGCAATACTCAATTTAGGCATTCCCGATGAGTACCTTGAGCATGCTGAACGAGAACAGCAATTAGCACTTATCGGTTTAGATGCTGACGGTCTAGTTCAGTCAATACAGGCATTTAATCAAACAATTTTAGCCTCTCTAGATATGCCACAAAAAAGGGCGTTGCTTGCGTCATAAGGTAAGCTCCGCTACTATCCCATTTTTT
>DQSN01000084.1 GCA_015663245.1 Leucothrix mucor | reverse complement strand
TCAAAGATGTATTGCATTTACCCATTAGCTATACCGAAGACTTGGTCAATATATTTCCGTGGTTTGCACCTGTTTTAATCGGCATTTTTATTGTTGCGAAAGGTTGGCATCTTTATCCGCAATTAAAGCCTAACTATATCAGTAATAAGATTGGCTTTATGGGGCGGCACTCTTTGTTTATCTACCTAATTCATCAGCCTATATTATTTGGGATGCTGCTACTCGTTAGCAAAGTTTAGGTCTCTGTTTTTCCTCGTAATGGGGTTTCCTTGACAGGGTCAAGGTTTCCAACTTTTTGTTGTTATCGGTGTTGATTTAAATACTCTACCCACTGTTTAAATAACTGTTCATCGGGAGAAATTACAACGGAGCGCGGTGTCATTGAGGCTCGAAACACATCCTCTCCGTCTAATGTGCAAGCGTAACCACCCGCCTCTGAGAGTATTAATGTGCCTGCGGCTAAATCCCATAGCTTCATGCCGCCGTGTAGGTAGGCATGACCACGGTTTGCTGCCATCCATGCCCACTCTAGGACGCATGCGCCAATATTACGTTGGGATTTATAAGGTGCTTTTAGCATTAATTGCTGGGCTAAGGCGGGTGTTAGGCGTTTTAAGTCAACAATGGCTATGGCTTTGTCGAGGGTGAAACCACTGGGTTTACAGTGTATTTGTGTGTTATTTAAAAAAGCACCTTGACCCTTTACTGCGCTAAACATTTCATCGCGTAACGGATCGTAAGTGATGCCAATCACAACTTCCCCATTTTTGATTAAAGCGAGTGAGGTAGCAAACAGGGGGATGCCAGCGGCGAAGTTGCTAGTGCCATCTAGGGGGTCTAAACACCAGAGCTGATCGGCTGTCTGTAATAAACCTTCCTGTTGTTCTAGTTCCATTTCCTCACTTAAAAAAGAAATATCAGGCCAATTTTCGGATAAGCTTTGTTGAATACGTTTATCGGCGGATAAATCGGCTTCTGTTAGCAAGCTGCCGTCAGATTTTATAGAGTATGAAATCTTATTAAAGCGTGGCAATATTTCTTCCTTGGCTACTTGGCGGATTATATTTTCTAGTTTTTTTATCTCGGGGAGCATAATTTTCCTTGGTGCAGTACAATGATTGCCTTCTTCTCTACATTACCAGTAATTATATGACCAGTATCTTATTTCTTTTATTTTTAGCCGTTATTGTATGGTTTTGGATCGACTCTGTGCGCGTCAAAGAAAAGGCAATGCTAGCGTCTGCTATTGCTTGTCAGGAGATTCAGGCCCAATTTTTGGATCAAACTGCGTCATTAAAAAGTATTAAGGTTTCCCGTGATAAGCATGGAAGAATGGTGTTTCAGCGTATTTATAATTTTGATTTTAGTTATGATCGTGAGCAGCGTCATCAAGGGCGAGTGACTATGACTGGTTTGAAAGTTCGAGAAATTCAACTTGATAATGGTGAAGGCACAACTATTTTATAATACGTGTTGTCTTTAAATTATGCCAAACAGAGAATGCATTATTTTTTCTAAAGATCATATAAACCTCTAGCTCATGTTGCTGGGCGTAGGCTTTCCCCTTATTTTCACCTAATACCATCAATGCAGTTGCTTGGGCGTCGGCTATCATTGATGATTTATTGAGTACGGTCACAGAGGCTAATTTGTGCTTAATTGGTTTGCCTGTTTTAGGGTTAATCATGTGTGAATAGCGTTTGCCATCTTTTTCGTAGTAGTTACGGTAATCTCCTGAGGTGGCTATGGCGATATTATCAAGCTTTAGACCTTGCTGTACCGAGCGGTCTAAGCTAGTCGGTTTCTCGATAGCTATTCTCCAGAGTTTGCTCTGTTTGTTTTTACCCCTTACACGAATTTCCCCACCTATTTCAACTAAGAAGTGTTCTAGCCCTTTTTCTACCAGCAGCATTGCTAATGCATCAACAGCATAGCCTTTTGCTATCGCGGAAAGATCAATCATCAGTTGAGGGTGTTGCTTGCGTATTGCAGGGGGCTGTTGCTGGGTTTGTAAGAGTTGGTAGCCAACGTGCTTTTTCAATACATCAATCTCAGATTGTTGTGGGAATGTATCCTTTTTGCTTGTTGTGCCAAAACCCCATAAATTAACCAAGGGCATGACGCTTATATCAAAAGCACCTTGGCTATTTTGGCTGATGGTTTGTGCGGTATTAATAAGCTTGAGAAGCGCTATTGAAACAGGAAACCAATCTTGAGATTGTGAGTTGTTAAACTGAGAAATAACAGAGCTAGGGATGTAGGTCGACATCTCTTGATTGATGGTTTGTAGTTTTTTTTCAATCTCTACTTGGAGTCGTTTTGTATTGAGGTTGTGAGCTTTATTACTGGTATTAAGAGGGATGCTAATATGGTATTGCGTCCCCATTGTTTTGCCTTGCAGCTTTATTTCGGCGGGTTTGTTTTGTGATCCGCAAGATAAAAGGAGTAACAGCGAAATAATGCACAGAGACCTTTTGATAAGAAGTAGCACTATTTTAAGCATGGATGTTTGTCATTGATGCGGATATGAAAAAGCAGTAAAAAAGGGGAGGTAATCATCAAATGTTAACGGAGCACAAGAGTGAGGAGCTGTCTTGGCAGGGTCAAGGGCTCCATTATTTTATCTTTAAAAATGTAAGGTTGGTAATTGAACATCACGCGTGCCACGTAGTACGGTTATATTCAGGTCGCTTGCGCCTGCGATCTCACTCATTAACATAAGCCCCTTTTCTGCGCTATCCATAACAATGCCATTCACTTCTTTGACGACATCGCCGTTACGCAAACCTAACTGGCGGAAGAAACGACGTTGTTTTCCTGGTCGTACACGAAAACCAATAAATGCCCCGTCTTTAGAAAATGGCTCTGCTGTGGCTATCTGCATTAATTTGGAAGGGTCAGCCATGACTTGCTCGCGAAACTCAGCCATATTTTTTATTGAAGGACCTTTTGATTTTTTAATTCCTGGATTAGCGACTTTAGGCATAAAGGGGATGGTCGGGCTAAGAGCTTGCGCATGTGGCATATTTTGTGGTGTAGCTACAGGAGCATTGATACCTGCATTGCTGGGAATAGCTACACCTTTTGTTGCCTTGCTTGCTCTTGGTAAGAAAAACTCTTCAAGCTTGCCATGATTATTAATCACAACTTTTTCATTGGTCACATCATCAACTAAGATCTTTTTGTCATCATCTAAAGAATCATTAACGGCATAAACTTTTTGTGCTTGCCCGTTAAAAGATAATAAAGCATAGCCTGTAGTCTTATTGCCATAAGACATAATACCGAACACTTTTACATTTAGTTTAGGAGCTGCAACGGGTGGTGGAGCAACTGCTTTTGTTGGAGCGGCAACAGCGGCTGATTTTACTTCTACTTTGCCAAATAAATGTTGGTCGGCAATTATTTTTCCATAGTTTTGTTGTTTTTTAGGTTTGGCAATGGCGGCGCTTGTTGCTGTAGGAGCTTGTGCTGTGATGTTCTCTGCGGGTGTTAAAAACATCCACAGTAGTTTTGCCAAGGTAATACCGAGTAAAATGACTAATAGAGTCGTTAGCCATTGCGGGATCTTTTTTAGTTGTGGATAGTTTTGAGTTAGTGTCATTTTTTTATCATTTATTTAGTGATTGATGTCTTTGTTCGTCATCCTTGCGTACAAAGATATCAGTGATTAAAACTTAATCTCCAGTATTTTCCGAATACTGATAGTAGCCTTTATACCAGTCAACAAAGTTTTTAACGCCTTGGTCTAAAGACATGCTGGGACGATAATTTACGTCTGCGATCAAATCCTCTACATCGGCATAAGTATCAGGAACATCCCCAGGCTGTAGTGGCAGGAGATTAATTTTTGCTTTAATATCAAGATGTTTTTCAATAGAGTTTATGTAATCCATTAATTCTATTGGTTTTTGGTTGCCAATATTATAAATTTTCCATGGTGCTGGGCTGCTAGCGGGGTCAGGTTTTTCACCATCCCAATTTGGATTTCCCTTGGGAGGCTGATCCAAAACACGCACTACCCCAGCCACAATATCATCGATATAAGTAAAGTCACGACGATGTTTGCCATAGTTATAAACATCAATTTCTTCACCCGCTACCATTTTCTGGGTAAATTTTAACATCGCCATATCTGGGCGGCTCCACGGACCATAAACCGTAAAGAAGCGTAGTCCTGTCGTTGCTAAATCATAAAGATGCGAGTAGCTATGAGCCATTAACTCATTTGATTTTTTCGATGCCGCATACAAGGAAACAGGGTGATCAACATTGTCATGTACCGAAAAAGGCATAGTCTCATTCAAGCCATAAATGGAGCTTGAAGAGGCGTAGACAAAATGCTTAACCTTGTTGTGACGACAACCTTCGAGTAAATGAGCAAAACCTGTGATATTACTTTCAACATAAGCCAAAGGATTCTCTAGTGAGTATCGCACACCCGCTTGTGCCGCTAAGTTAATAACAGCATCAAACTGTTCACCAGCAAATAATGTTTCCATACCTTGGCGATCAGCAATATCTTGTTTAATAAACCTAAACTCTGCGGATTTTTCACTGCTTTCAATACGCTTTAAACGCGCTTCTTTGAGTGATACCTCATAATAATCATTAAGGTTATCGATGCCGACAACATCATCACCGCGTTGTAGAAGTGTCTCCGCTATCACTGAACCTATAAAGCCCGCAACTCCTGTTACTAAGACTTTCATTTATGTTTATCCATTATTACTGTCCGTGTGATTTTATTTGAGACCTTCATCCTCATCATCTAAATCATGAAAAGGTCTCTATTTAGTTATGAGCCAATTAATAATCTAGCCACTTCTTGATATTTTTCTGCTGATTTTTCTAGAATGGCCTGAGGTATAACAGGGCCAGGAGGGGCTTTATCCCAATCCAATGTTTCTAAATAATCACGAATAAACTGTTTATCAAAGGAGGGCGGGCTAATACCTTCCTGATAAGAATCTGCTGGCCAAAAACGTGAAGAATCAGGTGATAATATCTCATCAATTAAAATCAACTCATCTCTCTCATTCAAGCCGAATTCAAATTTAGTATCTGCAATAATAATGCCCTTTTCTAAGGCGAATACTGCGGCTTCTGTATAGAGCTGCATGCTGACATCACGAACTTGCTGGGCAAGTGCTTTGCCAATAAGAGCTTCCATTTTAGCAAAATCAATATTTTCATCATGCCCACCAACATCTGCTTTTGTAGAGGGGGTGAAAATAGCACTCGGAAGCTTACTAGCTAGTTGTAAATCTGCGGGTAAATCAATGCCACAAACCTGTCCTGTTTGTTGGTAATCCTTCCAACCAGAGCCTATTAAATAACCCCTTACAATTGCCTCTACAGGCAGAGGGCGTAATTTTTTAACAACGACGCTGCGAGAGGCTAAGGTAGTGACTTCATTTTTCGACAAGCCAATATCTTCCAATGTTAATGAGCTGAAATGGTTAGGG